>JBGOVH010000525.1:0-3058 GCA_041478005.1 Terriglobia bacterium
AAAATAATTCTCCCGCATAACCTTGCACCCTTGGTGACTCTGTGCTAAAGATTTGTTTGGTTCAAGGAGGGAATGCTAATTCGACATCGGAAGAATCGACCTCAGCAGACTGGAGAGTTGGCAACACATCCACGTGTTAAAGCTGCCAATACCATGTTTCGTGGGCTCCTTGAATCCGCACCCGATGCAATAGTAATTGTCGATGGCGAGGGAATTATCTATCTTGTTAACAATCAGACAGAAAAAATGTTCGGCTATCATCGCGAAGAGTTGCTCGGCAGGACAGTGGAGATTCTGCTCCCCGAACGCATACGTCAAAGGCATTCGGCTAGTCGAAATGAGTACGTATCTCATCCTGCCTCCAGACCCATGGGTACGGGGCTCGAACTTTTGGGCTTGCGCAAGGATGGTGGCGAATTCCCGGTAGAAATCAGTTTGAGCCCGCTCGAGACCGAACAGGGAATGTTGGTAACTAGCGTGATCCGCGATATTACGGAACGGAAAAAAGTGGAGGAGGCTTTGCGCAAGGCGCATGACGAGCTGGAGCTCCGCGTTCAAGAGCGCACTGCCGAGCTTCTAAAGACCAATGCAGAAAAAGAGAACGTGCTCGAACAGTTGCTGCGGGCAGAAAAACTAGCCGAAATCGGCCAACTGGCTGCCGGTGTAGCTCATGAAATCCGGAATCCCCTGGCCGGAATACGCGGGGCCATCGAAGTACTACGCGAGAACGCAATGGAGACTGCAGTCGAACGACGGCAAATCATGGATGAGATTCTCCAGCGTGTCGATCGTTTGAATGCGGCGGTTCGCGACCTTCTCGAATACGCCAAGCCCATGCAAGCCAAGAAAGTGCACATCCGATTGGCCGATGCCCTGGATGCTGTGATTTCTACTCTGACGCATGATCCACAAATGCGACAAGTCACGGTGGTCAGGGATTATTCTGGAGAGCCTCACGTCCTGGCGGATCCCGGTTTGCTGGAACGAGTTTTTTTCAATCTGCTGCTCAACGCCGCGCAGGCGATCCAGTTTTCGGGGAATGTCAAGATATCTGCCAGAGTTGAGGATGGTCATGTGCTAGTCTCTTTCAGCGATAATGGGCCCGGTATTCAAAAGGAGTTTTTGGAAAAAATCTTTGATCCTTTTTTTACAACCAAGACCCAAGGATCAGGACTGGGCTTGGCCCAAAGCAAGAAATATGTCGAAATTCACGCAGGAAAGATTGAGGTCCAATCGGAGGTCGGAGGAGGGACGACGTTTACTGTTTGTCTGCCGGATATAACCAAGTGAGTTCCCTGTCTGGCTAATATCTAACTGGCCCCAACTACCGCGTAGTGTGATCCTGCAGCCGAGGTTGGTAGATGCAATAAGGTTCTTCGGCAAGGTAATCCTGCGTCTCTCCATATGCCCTCGCGCGGCAACCCTCACAAACATTTTTATATTCACAAAGACCACATTTCCCCTTGAGATTGCTCGTGTCGCGAAGCTGTTCAAACACAACTGATTTTTCCCATATCTCTGCGAAAGGCTGGCGCAACACATTTCCGGCTGTTACCGGGAGATAACCGCAGGGAAAAACCTCGCCCTTATGAGAGACAAAACAAACTGCTGACCCAGCCAGGCATCCTCGGGTGACGGCATCCATTCCATTTGTTGCAGAAGATAACTTAATCCCCTCTGCCTTGGCACGCTGGCGCATGATGCGATAGTAATGGGGGGCGCACGTAGCCTTGGTTTGCAGCTTACCCTCTTTCGATTTGTCATAGAACCAATTCAAAATGGATTCGTATTCTTCAGCCGGCAATTGGCTATCAGCCGAGATCTCAACTCCACAGCCCACCGGGACTAGCAGGAAAATATGGAGCGCATCGGCATCCAATCCCAAAGCAAGCTCATAAAGGTGGTCCCGTTGTGCCACATTATGTCGTGCCAGGGTGCAATTGATCTGCATGCTCATTCCCAGGCGTTTGAGCTGGAGGTATCCGGAGATGGCACGAGCGAAAGATCCCGGGATGCCACGAAAGTGATCGTGCGTTTCGGCTTCAGTGCCATCAATGCTAATGGCTACGCGCTGAAAACCTGCACTTACGATTTTCCTGGCCATGCCCTCATCAATTAGCGTTCCATTGGTTGCCAAAGCCGTAGTCAAGCCTTTGCCTCGGGCATAGCTTGCCAAGGAAAAAATATCTTTGCGAAATAGAGGTTCCCCCCCGCTGAATACCAGAATAGGTTTGGCAAAAGAAGCCAGGGAATCAATGAAAGCCATTCCTTGTTCTGTCGTCATGTCCTGCTTGGCCAACTCGACTGCAACGTCAAGGCGACGGCAATGAATGCACTCGAGGTTGCATCCCGAGGTGGACTCCCAGAAGACCAATCGGAGTTGATTGCGACGTGAGTGATTTTCAATTGGACTGGGATGAATTGCCTGCTCTGGAATGTCTTGTTGCAGTGGTGCGCTGATTCCCGCCATGATCCCCCCTTCCCTTTGCCCATGTAAGCAGCGGAGCCCCGATCCGAGCTTTACTTCTCCAAATGCATGCCGGATGCCTATTGCTGAATGTTGCGCTTGGGCGTAGTCACGGCTTGTTTTCGGGTGCTTAGATCGTTGAGTGAAGACACGTAAATCAGACAGACTTTCACGCTTGGTGATCCTCTGGACTCTGAGTTAAATCCTGGAGCAATTTCTTCAAGAATCCCAGCTCAATTGGCTTGTTCAGATAAGCATTTAAGAGAGACTCATCTTCTTTTCCTGTCTCTTCTCTTTGGTAAGCACTTATCAAAACCGCCTTGGTGTTGGGCTTGAGTGACTTTACCTTCCGTATCAACTCTTTCCCATTAAGACCAGGAAGATGAAAATCTGAGATGACAACGTCGAAAGTTTGCTTTTGGGCAAGATCAAATGCCAGCTCAGCTGACGGGGCGGGGCATACGTCATACCCCTCTTTCTCCAGGAAATGGTTCAAGGTCCAAAGAAACAGATTGTCGTCTTCGACCACTAGAATTCTTGTCTTCTTATCAGTGCCCATTTCTGCCTCAGCGAGGCGGGTTGCATTTGTTT
>JBGOVH010000246.1:0-4996 GCA_041478005.1 Terriglobia bacterium
CCTCTGTTTGGCGCGATTTCTCTCCAGCAGTTCGTAGTGTGATTTTGGTTTGTAAAAGGAAAAGATTGGGGAAATCCCGCTGCCATTGAGCTCCATACGCAGCCCAAAGAACCAGACCAGATAGAGGACGGCAACAACTGCAATGTACAGGGAATTCAGAATCTTTCGGCTAAGTCGCGTGGATGGATTTGTCCAGAGCAAGATCAGTCCAATTGGCGGGAAAAGAATTGATGACAAGAGCAAGACCTTCCAGGAGTGAAGCCATATAGGAATTTTCATCGATAGGGTGCGGGTTGCCTTTCTGTGAAATTAGAATGATGGCTATGTGATGTTTCGGTGATTAGAAGATCACCTAAGAATTACAGCGTATGAGTTTAACATGGAGCAGTGAAATTTCACTTTTTGAATCGCGAGATCTTTTGATGACTTGTGCATGAAGTTATCCTAGAATAGTGTCAATTTGGGAGGAAACCGTGGCTGAAAGAATCATTAACCTTGAAGTTGAGGCTCTTGCAGAGGGCGGATACTTGGCTACGAGTCATGACATCCCGGGTCTGGTAGCTGAAGGACGAACGATTGCAGAATGTCTTGAAATTGCGCAAGACGTCGCCCGAAAGATCATCGAGTCTTACATGGAGAGAGGCGACCCGCTTCCGCCACAGCTTACTTTAGAAAGTCCTCAAAAGCTGGAGATTTGTATACCGGTTGGATTGCCCTAATGGGGTGGATGGCCGGTTTCAAATATATCGATGTCGTCAGAAAATTGAAGGCCCTTGGATTCCAATTTGACCGAGATGCCAAGGGAAGCCATGAAATCTGGTGGCATCCCGTCACTCGGGTTCGCACTACAAATTCCAAACCATCCTGATGATTTGCGAGAAGGGACTTCTGGCGATCCTGAAAGCTGCAGAAATCGATCCCGACGAGTTTCTTTCTATTTGATTCATCGTGAGGAACCATGCTGAAATTCAAACCACCTAAGATCCTGCTCTGGTCGCTTTATTGGGTCGGCCTGGGCCTATTGCCTGCTGTCGCTATCGCAGGGGACTGGCCGGAGTGGCGCGGTCCAGCCCGGGATGGAATTTCTAACGAGACCGGCCTTCCCACCAAGTGGTCACCTTCCGGTGAAAACCTGGCCTGGAAAGCATCTTATGGCGGTCGCTCCGGGCCTGTAGTGCTGGGCGATCGTGTTTATATTCAAAATTCGGTGGGAAAGGGAGACGCGCTGCAAGAGCGGGTCGTCTGTCTTAATGCAGATAAAGGAAAGCTGCTTTGGGAATATCGCTTCAATGTTTACATGAGCGATGTGCCGCCACACCGCGTGGGCTGGGCGTCTCCGGTGGCTGATCCTGAAACGGGCAATGTTTACGCCCTTGGTGTGGGCGGAACCCTGCTGGGTCTTTCCAAAGATGGGAAACTGCTTTGGGAACGCTCGCTCAATGAAGATTTCGGGTTGGTCACGACTCACGGCGGGAGAACCGTTTCGCCCGTGATCGAAGGGGACTTGTTGATTGCTAGTGGGATCACAACCGGCTGGGGAAACCAGGCGCGAGCCAACCACCGCTTCATCGCGTTTGACAAGAAAACTGGGCAGACCTTATGGGTGAGCACGCCCGGTGGGCGTCCGTTCGACACAACTTACTCGCCTCCCATGGCCGCTGAAATCAACGGGACACGCCTTCTGATCGCAGGAGGGGGTGATGGGACGGTTCACGCCATCAAAGCTCAGACGGGTGAGCCGGTCTGGAGGTACGAGATCAGCAAGCGAGGCATCAACACGGGTGCAGTTGTTAAGGGGAATATCGCTTTTGTGTCTCATAGCGAGGAGAACTACGACAGTAGCGAAATGGGACTGCTCGCGGCAATTGACGCTTCGGTTACCGGCAAAATTGGAAAGGAACAGGTGAAGTGGAACGTGAAAGGTTTTCAGGGTGGCTTCTCCTCTCCTGTCATCGATGGTGACCGGCTTTATCAGATTGATAATGGGTCCAATCTCTTTGCCTTTGATGTGATGACAGGTAAAGAGCTGTGGAAGCTGAATCTTGGAACCATCCAGAAATCGTCTCCGGTACTGGCAGATGGCAAGCTTTATGTGGGCACGGAGAGCGGGAAGTTTTACATCTTGAAACCGGGAGCGACCGGTTGTGACGTCCTGGATGTAGATCAGCTCGGGACAGAGGCTTCCCCCGAAGCTGTTATTGCCTCTGTCGCGATCTCCAATGGAAGAATCTACTTGGTTTCGGCCGAAGCAACCTACTGCATTGGGAAGAGGGCAAAGAGTAAACCGGCGGTTGTGGTCAAGAAAAATGCTCCTGCTGCTAGCTCGGACGGCGCTCCGAGTGCGCACGTACAAGTGATCCCCACGGAGCTGGTGCTGAAACCTGGTGACAGCGTCCGGTTTAGTGCACGTCTCTTTGACGGTCAGGGGCATTTCTTGAAGGAGGGCCAGGCTACCTGGTCATTGGATCAACTTCGCGGAGAAATTAGGACAGATGGCTCTTTCGTTGCCTCCTCAGAAGCGACTCCACAAGCAGGGCAGGTGAAAGCAACCGTTGGACAGCTCTCCGGCGTTGCCCGTCTGCGAGTCATTCCGCCTTTGCCCTGGAATGAAAATTTTGACTCAATTTCGGGGAAGAATCCCCCGCCACAGTGGATTAACGCCACCGGAAAGTTCGAAGTCAGAGAAATGGATGGCGGCAAAGTGCTAGTGAAATTGGCGGATAATGCTTTCACCAAGAGGGCACGAGCCTATATGGGACCTGACAACTGGTTCAACTACACGGTTGAAGCCGATGTGCGTGCTACCGAGAAACGCCGGCAGATGGGCGATGCCGGCGTGGTCGCGCAGCGTTACTCTCTAGTGCTTTTCGGGAACAGTCAGAAGGTCGAGCTGGAGTCATGGCAGCCCGAGACGGCACGAACGGTGCGTGCGCCCTTTGCCTGGAAGCCAGATACTTGGTATCACCTGAAACTTCAAGTGCAGAACCTTCCGGATGGAAAGGTTCGGGCACGAGGCAAGGTCTGGATTGCCTCGGAACCAGAACCGGCGGACTGGATGCTGGAGAAGATCGATTCGATTCCTAACCGGCAGGGAAGTCCGGGCATTTATGCGGACGCTCCCTTTGAGGTTTTTTTTGATAATTTGAGGGTGTATTCGAACTAGGCAAGAACGGTGCCATTGAATCCGGGGTTTTTCGTCCTCGTCGTCGACATCCAAAAACCGAGGACTACGACGATTTGAGAAACGAGGACAGAATTCTCGTTTGAATCAACATAAACGGCTAACCAAGGGTTGCTCACTGGGTTCTTCGCTTGATATCCCAGTACATCCAAGTTGGAGGGCCGAGCTCCGCGAGGCCGGTTCGGCGGCTTCGCAGAGCTCAGCCCTCCATTTTTTGCAGCGGAAAACGGGGACAAAAAAAGAGGATACATGAAGAACATCATTCATTTTGTTAGAGCGCAATCCGTAGCAATTTTCAGTTTCATCGCAATACTCTCAATGCTCCTTTGGCTGAGGTCTCCATTCTCATCCGTGTCTGCTTCCGATCCCGGCACGGAGGATTGGCCGATGTGGGGCGGAACTCCCGACCGGAACATGGTTTCGAAGATGAAGGGACTTCCAACCACTTGGGAGGTTGGTTCCAAGAAAAATGTAAAGTGGGTAGCAGCCCTGGGATCGCAGACCTATGGAAACCCTGTGGTTTCGGGCGGCAAGGTTTTCGTGGGTACCAACAATGAAGGATTGCGCGATCCAAAACTGGGAGGAGATCGCGGGGTTCTAATGGCATTCCAAGAGTCTAATGGTGAATTTCTCTGGCAGGCCACCTCTGAAAAACTTCCTGCCGGTCGCGTGAATGACTGGCCTTATCAGGGAGTCTGTTCCTCGCCACTGGTGGAGGGGAAGCGCCTTTATTACGTTACCAACCGCTGTGAGTTGGTTTGCCTGGATACAGAGGGCTTTAGAGATAAGGAAAACAACGGGCCTTACAAGGATGAGAAATTCACCAGCGAACATGATGCCGACATTATTTGGAAATTCGACATGATCGAAGAGGTGGGCTCCCATCCGCACAATATGTCAAACTCGTCACCCGTTTTCTTTGGCGATTTGATTTATGTCAGCACCTCCAACGGCCAGGATGAAAGCCACGTCAATATTCCGTCTCCCAAGGCTCCTTCCATCATTGCTGTCAACAAGAATACCGGCAAACTGGTTTGGGAAGACAATTCAGTTGGAGATCGCATTCTACATGGGCAATGGTCCTCGCCGACTGTCGGACGAATTGGCGGTGTGGATCAGGTAATCATGGGACAGGGCGACGGTTGGGTTCGCGGATATGAAGCCCTCACCGGAAAAAAACTCTGGGAATTTGACTGCAACCCAAAAGATTCTGTATGGCAAAAGACCCGCAACGAGCTCATAGCCACAGCGGTCATTTACGACGAGCACGTCTACATTGCCAACGGCCAAGATCCAGAGCACGGCGAGGGAGTCGGACACCTCTACTGTATTGATGCCACCAAGCGGGGAGACATCACGGAGAGCGGAAGAGTGTGGCATTACGATAAGATTCGCCGTTCGATTTCCACCGCGGCAATTCATGATGGCCTGGTCTATTATCCGGACTTCAGTGGCTTCTTGCACTGTCTGGATGCCAAAACCGGAAAGGTATACTGGGTGCACGATATGCTGGCAGCCATGTGGGGATCCCCCATGGTGGTAGACGGAAAAGTGTATCTGGGCGACGAAGATGGAGACATCGTTGTCCTGCAGGCTGGAAAAGAAAAAAAGGTGCTGGCGGAAATGAATATGGGCAGTTCCATCTATTCTTCTCCCGTTCCCGCCAACGGCACTCTTTTTATCAATAACCGCAACCAGCTTTTTGCTCTGGCGGAGATGAAGAAGTAGAAGTAAACCAAAGGCCACGGAGACATTAGATCCGCGAAAGGGAATGAGGCAAGCCTTTGGCTTGCTCGGGAATTTGGACATTTTGAA
>JBGOVH010000465.1:0-3423 GCA_041478005.1 Terriglobia bacterium
ATTGTTTGCCTCAACTCATTCTGCATCTTTTGCGAATTCTGTCTGTTTCTCCGGATCTGATGAATGAACGTGTAGCGTGATCCGTAAGGTCACGTTTCACGCATCACGTTTCATATCTGAAGTCAAAATGCCAATTTAAGAAAAACCAGTCCCAGTTACCCTTCTACGGCTGCTTCGTCCAATTCAATAGTGCCTTCATCTGCGTTCAACGTCACTTGCACCCCAAATGGCAAGGTCAAAGCCCCTCTGGTCGTGTGACCTGAAGGCAGCCCGTAAAGGATCGGAAACTCAAATTCGTTTAGAATGCTGGAGATTATGTCCTGCAAGCGAAAATTCTGATCCGGTGACTGAGCACAGTTTAGCATCTCTCCAAAGACAATTCCCCGCACTGAATCGAGTTTGCCAGCCAGCTTCAAGTGCATCAACATTCGGTCCACCTGATAAGGCTTGGCATTCACGTCTTCCAGGAATAAGATCCTGCCTTCAGTTTGGATCTCATAGGGAGTGCCCAACAGTGCCGTCAATAGTGAAAGGCAGCCTCCCGTCAAGCGGCCCTGGGCTATGCCAGGCCGCAAGGTCTCGATGCCGGCGGCTGTGATTCGCTGGCCGGGTACTAGACGGGTAAGGCACTGAAGCAAATTTTCCTCGTCATAATAAAACTTGCCCAGAGCAAATTCACGCGCCACCATGGGACCGTGAAAACAGACCATCTCACAATGGTTTTCGAGGAACTGAAGCAAAACTGTAATGTCACTGTAACCAAGAAGTATCTTAGGGTACAGCCGTAACATCTCCGGTTTTAGGTATGCAAGTAGATGATGACACCCATAGCCGCCACGCGCACAAAATAGGGCATCGATTTCGGGATTAGCAAACAGACGCATCAATTCGCCAGCCCGATCTTCGTGCGAACCGGCAAAGTAATAATGCTGCGAAAAAATAAAATCTGAATACTGTACCTGAAAGTCAGCTTCACTTAGTGCCGCAATGCCTTTCAAAAAGGCCTCTTTCTCCACATTGCTGGATGGAGCCACAATGCCGATTTTACTTCCTTTCTTTAAGGCCTTGGGTTTTAGCATGAGGCAAAAGGTTTTCAGTCAGAGGCTGGATTACAGGCGGAGGCAAAGAAGATTATCAAAGCCAATCTGTTGAAACTCATGTGATGTCTGATTTCTCAGCGCAACCAAGCTGGATTATATAAAAGCTCGATCAAAGTGACAATTGTTACTTCACATTTACGTTCGAGACGAATTTTTGCCGCTCTATTTCTAGGCCTTTTGGGACTATTGGCATTCTGGCCAGTCTTGAATTCCCACCCACTGATGGACGACCATCTTTTCTTCTCCTGGCTGGCTCAAACTTCCTGGCGGGAGGCCATCTGGCAACGTTTGACGGGGAATTGGATTTTGAATTTTTCTCAGATGCAGATGTATCGACCTGTTTCAGGGATCTGGCAGGCGCTGACCTTTCAGCTCTTTGGAATCAACCCGCTGCCCCATCATCTGGTAAGTTTTCTGCTCCACCTGGGGACCAGCTTGCTGGCAGGGATTTTGGCCTCCAGGCTGAGTAACGATGAGAAGGCAGGCTGGCTTTCTGGAGGACTGCTCTTGCTTCATCCGCGAGCCTCGTTGGGAGTCTCGTTGATTTTCAACTTCTACGATCCGTTAGTTAGTTTCTTGATGGTGGCATCTCTCCTGTGTTTGTTTTCGATCCGCCAAAGAGTTGAGAGCCGTCACCTCGCGCTGAAACGACTGGGGCTATGGGCCGGTGTCGGGCTTGCACTAGGATCAAAGGAAACAGCCCTTCCCATGGTTGCCGTCCTGATCCTGGCAGATCTCATGTGGGAAGGGCGACAGCTTAAAATTGCAACCTTTTTGTCCACACATGCGGTTCCACTGGCACTGTTGGTAGGCTATCTTTTAGCTCGGAATCGCTTTGTTGGCCATCCATTTCAATCCCACACGGCAAACACTTCATTTCCGCTGCCGCCGGATTCTGCATTTTGGACGATCCTTTGGGATGGGCTCGTTATCGGCTCGTGCCTCGGTGCCGCTTCATTCTTGCGTTACTGGCCAAAGGTCCGACGACTTTTGCCAGAAGAGTCTTCCTGGATGATCCTTTGGTGTGGAGCCATGCTACTGCCAGCCGTCCATTTTTGCAGTCAGGTCTCGCTGAAGCCCTGGTTTTTTGATGAAAGGTATTGGTATGTGCCTTTGGTACCGCTGAACGTTTTGTCGGGAACACTCCTGGTTAGCGGGACCCTCTTCAGCTCATTGCTGGGAACGGCTGTTCTCGCGCTGACGTTTCCCAGTCCCCTAGGGTTTTTCCTGGCATTGATGATTTTGCCGGCATCTCGCTTGTTGAACCTGCGGGGTTTTGAGAAGGAAGTGCAAACAACAGTTTTTTTGTTTTTCGCGGCAGCTACAGGATTCCTCCTCTGGCTACGGTGTGAAGAAATCCGGCTTAGGGCCGATGAAGCTCAAAACGTGCGATCCCAGATTGCTGAGATTCTCCAGAGTACCCCCGGCTCTATGCCGATTGGAATTTTGAATTTCACTGAACGCTCCGTGGAGCCCAAGGGTTCTTTTAATGGAGATTTGCAATGGCTTCTGCAGCCACCTTTTTTTGAAAGGAATTTAACTGATCGAATTTTCTTTGCATATCCAACATGGGATTCCCCTCCCACCAATCGGTTTCGAGACCGGACTACACCCGGATTACTCAAGAAGCTCGATAATGGTGAGGTTGTTAATACTTATTTGTGGAATGCAGAGGAAGGAAAAGTGAAATGGATAGGTACGGATTCTCGTGATTCTTTGAGCGAAGGCGCGCTTCCATTGCGAAAAATTCGTATGCTGCCTTTTCGTGATTCCAAGCCTGTTGCAGCAGATGAGAAATTGACGAGCCGCATTTGGCGTTCTGATCGTTTTTCTGCAGATCCAAAAAGTCTCCGTTATTTGAAATTCATATTCGGTCTGCCAAAGAGGTCTGAACCGCTGCAGGTCTTACTGAGATGGGTTTCCAGCCGTTCGCGCTCACCGGCAGAAACCAACGAATTCCGGTTTGGTTTCGGGGGCCGGGAAGACTCGATCGAAGCTACAGTCTGGCTTTTCCCAGGGGAGTACGTGGACTGGCTTCTGTCTGGAGAAATTGTTGGGATCGAGATCACGGCAAATCAGCAACTGCAGATCAAGTCAGCACAGCTCATGCAAGCTTTCACAGATGAAGAGTTGAAAGAGGCGAAGGGCCTTGATCATTATGAAAATGCTGCGGCGACGTTCAATTGGATCGGGCGGTCGTGGTGGGACGTGAAATAATAATGGGGAGGTGAAAGAGGATGTTTCCGGGCGCACCACGGGCGGCAGCGGGGCAGTCAGCGATTGCCGCCAACTCTTGAGTTTGAACGTTTCGTTGAACGCAACA
>JBGOVH010000012.1:0-13634 GCA_041478005.1 Terriglobia bacterium
CGATTCGGGTTCAATCGCTTGCGACGCGAGGTTTTTCAGGAAAATGGTGGCAGTGACGTTCTGGCTGGATTAGGGATTACAGGCTTAAAGCTGCCTCCAAGAGATTTTGGTTTTCCTAGCGTCGTCCTCGCCGGTTACGAACGGCTGGGGGATGACTCCAACATCCCGGTAGTGCGGCGCACTGGAACCTTTCACATTTCCGACAACCTCAGCCATCAGCGCGGCAAGCACTTTGTGAAATTTGGTGGGGAGATTCGATACTATATGGAAAACGGCTACAACGATCTCTTTGCTCGAGGCCAACTTAACTTCCAGCCAGCTTTTAGCGGGGACTCTCTCGGTGATCTTCTCCTGGGATACCCAGTGCTCAGCATCAGTGCAGTGAACGACAATCCTCAGGCTCTGCGAACCACTGCCTATAATTTTTTCATTCAGGACGACTGGAAGATTCATTCGCAATTGACCTTAAACCTCGGGTTCCGTTACGAGTTCAACTCTCCGCCTGTAGACGCTTACGATCGCTTGGTAAGTTTTGATATCAACACTCTCCAGTTGATGCCGGTGGGAAAGAATGGATTGCCCCGGTCAGGTGTCGATTCAGATTTGAACAATTGGGCTCCTCGCTTTGGTTTGAGTTGGGATCCGACGGGCAAAGGAAAATTCCTGGTTCGTACCGGATACGGCATTTATTACGACAGTGGTACGCTGATTGAGAATGAAACCCTCTATTTCAATCCACCGTACTTTCAACTCAACCTCTTCTTCACGCGGCCACCCAATTTTCTGACTCTCAGTAACCCATTTCCCCAGGGTGGAGGATTTGCGCCTCTTCCTAGTCCTGTCACTCTGAACCGGAATTTCCTCACGGGATATGAGCAGCAATGGAGCTTTGGATTGCAGCGGGAACTTCCCAGAGATATCGTCCTGGACTTGAGCTACGTCGGTTCTAAGGGAACTCACCTGGTCATGAAACGAAATCTCAACCAGCCCATTCCCGGGGCAGGGAATATCAACTCACGCCGTCCTATTCACGGCTTCAGCGATATTTTGCTGGTCTCCTCAGACGCCGCTTCGGTCTATCATTCGTTTCAGGCGCGGGCTGAGAAGCGCTATGCTCAAAAATTTTCTCTTTTGGCAGCCTACACATATTCCAAGTCTCTGGATAACTCCTCCTCATTCTTAGATAGCAAAGGTGACGACAACACTCCGCAAAACAGCTCCAATATTGCTGCCGAACGCGGGCTTTCTAATTTTGATTTGCGGCAGCGGTTTTCCGGGAGTTTCACCTATGATCTGCCATTTGGGGCGGAACGCCATTGGACCCTTTCCGAAAGTAAGTGGCTCGCTGCCTTGTTATCCGATTGGCAAGCCAGTGGCATTGTGACTTTCCAGTCTGGACGCCCGTTCACTCCCCGGTTGAGCGTGGACAATAGTAATACCGGGAACGTGGGCGGTTTTTTCGCTCATGATCGGCCCAATGCCACCGGCGATCCACATTTGGACAATCCCATGCCTGAGAGATACTTCAATACGGCCGCCTTTGCCGTTCCACAACGCTATACTTTCGGAAATGCAGGCAGAAATATACTGGTCGGCCCTGGCCTGAGCAACTTTGATTTTGCCTTGCTCAAGAATGTGCGCTTTGCTAAAACGCAAAACCTTCAATTTCGCACCGAGTTTTTCAATTTCCTCAACCACCCGAATCTCAATTTGCCGGAGAGTTTCATTGACAACCCGGCCACGTTTGGCCGAGTGCTCTCCGCTGGGCCTGCCCGGCAGATTCAATTCGGACTGAGGTATTTGTTTTAGAAGTATCATGGGACGCAGATGAACGCCGGTTTGTGTTTCATGCTCTGGTCGAATGAAATCCACACCCCAACAAATTAAAGAAAGGTTCGACCGGGATGTCGACCGATTCTCTAATCTCGAAACCGGACAATCGGCCACCATTGACTCTCGGCTGGTGCTGGATTTGATCGCCAGCTCCGCGACGGCTACTAATCCCGCAGCCACGCACCTTCTGGACATCGGCTGCGGGGCAGGAAATTACACTCTCAAACTGTTGCAAACACTGGCGCTGCTGGAGATGACTCTAGTTGATTTAAGTCTGCCCATGCTGGAAAGAGCTAGGGAGAGAATCTCCAAGGTGACGAAAGCAAGAGTGAAGACCTGCCAGGTAGACGTCCGGCACTTTTCTTTTTCCGAGGAGCAATTTGATATTGTCATTGCCGCAGCCGTCTTGCACCATCTCAGGGAAGAAAGCGAATGGGAGGCAGTATTGGGAGGCGTCTACAAGTGTCTCACTCCTGGGGGCTCGTTTTGGATCTCTGATGTCATCGATCATTCAAATCCCGCGATACAAGCCTTAATGCGGGAGCGCTACGGGGAATACCTTCGCCAGCTGAAAGGGGAAGAGTATCGAAGCGAGGTCTTTGCTTACATTGAGAAAGAGGACTCCCCGCGTCCACTCCTCTTTCAACTGGAGCTCTTGCGCAAAGCCGGGTTCAGTCAGATCGAAATCCTGCACAAGAACGGCTGCTTCGCTGCTTTTGGAGCGATCAAGTGATAGTTACGTCATTTCGCATAGAAACGTGATTTGTGTCACGCGTTCATCTGCGGCCTCAATTCCTCCAAATCCTAAATCCGAATGCCCCTCCTTTCAGGTTACCTTGCCCGCGCGCGACTCTCCCGAATCCAGAAGTATCTGGGAAAAAGAGTGCTTGACGTGGGCTGCGGCCATGGGGAATTGCTCGATTTCTTATCCCCCGAAGTTGAATCGGTTGTCCTATTGGATCGCAGCCCGGAACGGCACGATAGACTTCAGCTGAGAATTGCGAAAGCAAGGATCTCGGCAGAGTTTGTGCTGGGTGATATTGAGAAGAGCGATACGGATTTAATGACCGGCTCTTTTGATACCGTTGTCATGGCTGCTCTCTTGGAACATTTGAAATCACCCGTAGTTGTCTTGACCAAGATTCACAAACTACTAAAGCGAAACGGCAGATTGTTGATTACAACCCCTACCCCACTGGGAGGCAGAATCCACTGGGTCGGAAGCCACTTGGGGTTGACGCATCCTGAAGCCGCCCGGGAACACGAGCAATTTTATGATTTCGACTCACTGGAACCGATGATGACGGATGCCGGATTTGCGATCGAACAGTACGAAAGGTTCTTGGGTGGATTGAATCAATTAGCCGTCGCGAGAAAGAGAAGCCAGTGAAAGATCGACGCGCGTTATTTCGACTTCTTGGCGTAACGGATTTTGTTTTTTTTCATTTCTTCTGACCAGGCTGTATCCGTAACCCTTGAAATGGCAATTGGTTCCTATTGTCTATTTTTCTGTTGACTTGTAAATTGAAACATCATATAAACTAAAATGAAAATATTAGGTAGCCTCTTGGCCACACTTTTGGATGAATAATTTATGATGCAAGCATTTCTTGAGAATGAGGAAAATCTTCAATTGAATGCAAAATCAGATCTTGACCACACATGGGGAGGCGAAGGTTTCGGCAGCCTGCCATTCCTGGAAGATGTTGCCAATGCCCGCTTTGGTCATTTTGGGAAGGAACCAATTGAGCTGGAGTTTGATCCTAACGAAGAGGATACTGCTCCCGTTCAATCTTCGCAATCTTCTGCCCAGGATCATGACGAGGAAGACCCGGAATCCATTCCAACGCAAGTAGATCCGATCTCTCAATACCTCCACGAAATGGGGACTGTCCCCCTTCTCGGCCGCAAACGGGAAGTGTTCTTGTTTAAAAACCTCGCTCGCGTGAAATCGCGCCAGAACAAGATCTTGGGACGTCTTCCGATTTGTTCGGAACTCTCGCAGAAGGTTGTAGAACAATTGAGGAGTGAGGGCGAATTTGAGTTATTTGAGTTGACTGATGAAGGAGACCCGGAAAACTCTTCGTCCACCCAAATGCAATTGTGGTTGGAATTCCATCAAGCAGATAAGAGGGTCCAACAAAGACTGAGGCGGCTCGCCGGCAGGGCGAATTCTCATTCAAAATCGACCTCCTCGCGCGCTTCACGTACAAAGAGGCTAACGATAAGAAGAGAGTGCGTCCGTCAATTGGCAGCCTTAGGAAAAATATGGGTGGAATTCAAACCAGTGGAAGTATGGAAGAATCATCTTCTTAAGGAACTGAACCGGATGATCCAGAATAGAGAGAACCAGGCCGGCCCTGGAATCAGCCGGTCTGATTGCTTATCAATTTTACCAGCTAACGCGCATTCCACGAGTACTCGAAGGCTGAGGAAACCGGTCGGAATTGGAACTTTGAGAAAAAGCTTTCTGACGGCGCCAGACGTAGGACACCTCAAGAAGGTCGTCTGCGATTACCAGTCACTTGAGCAGAAAAGAAATGAGTATCGCAATGCCATCATTGAGGCTAACCTTCGTTTAGTAGTCTCCATCGCCAAGAAGTATTTTCACCATCATCTAAACTTCTTAGACCTAATTCAGGAAGGGAATCTTGGCTTGATGAGGGCGGTGGACAAGTTCGATTACAGGCGGCAAATCAAGTTCTCCACATATGCCACCTGGTGGATTAAACAGTCCATCATGAGATCCATTTTTACGCAGGGGAAGACTGTCCGTGTTCCTGAGCACTTGTCTTTGACCGCGCAGAAACTTTCACGGGCCAGAAAGCATTTAAGTGAAAAGCTGAAAAGAGATCCATCTATTGAGGAAATGGCCAAGGCGGTAAATTTGCCCGTTTCAAAGGTCATTGCTGCCGTCAAGACCTCTCAGGAAAGTGTTTCACTCGATTCTCCGGCGGGCCCTTTGGAGCTTCAGAGGCTGAACATTCTTGCGGATGGCAAGGCCCCTAATCCTTCAGAGCTGGTGATTTTGAGAGATCTGCGGGAAAAGTGTTCCAAGCTTCTTCAGAACCTGAGCGAGCGCGAGCGCGAGATTTTGAGAATGCGCTATGGGTTTGGCGAAAGCGAAGAGCAAACTCTTGAAGTTATCGGGCGAAAGTTCATGCTGACCCGTGAGAGGATACGACAAATCGAAAAAGAAGCAATAACCAAGCTAAAAATCTCAGCCCAACGCTTCCGATATGCCCCAAAGGATGTTAATATGAGATTGCCGTCGAACTGAATCACATCATAATCGGCTCCTGGAACAGAGTGGCGCAAAAGCCCCTCTGACCAAGGCCAATTTAGATTCAAGAGTTGATAAGGATATGGCTGTTCTCCCAAAAGAAATCAATAACCCTGAAACCCCTCTCTTTCCCATTGGAGTGGTTGCAGAACTTCTCAGTGTAACCGACCAAACCCTCAGAGTTTATGAGAAGAACGGATTGATTAGTCCTGGTCGCCGCAACAAGGACCGTTATTACTCTGCAAACGACATTGTCTGGCTCAAATGCATCCGAAGGTTCATCAAGGATGACGGAATCAATTTCAAGGGAATAGAAAAGTTGATGAAATTTGTGCCTTGCTACGAGATAAGCCCCTGCGAAGACTGTGCTGACTGCACGGCTCACATCAAAAGAAGCACTCCCTGCGGGGGAAAAACACGCAAGGTCCTGCCTCGCAAACCAAGAGTCTCATAGAGCGAAAAGTTTCTTCAGAAAAAATGACCTTTCTCACCCTTACCAGAATCCCCGAAATTCTAAGCTTCAATCGATAAATCAAACTGATTCAAACCGATTTTCTGAGAGGTAGGATTCCCGTCGACCTTGAGCCTGTAGCTCCCTGGCGGCAAGACGGAACGACTCAAGACAAATGTCACCAGGTTTTGATTGAAGAGGGTTTCGGACGGAATGGAAATGCTCTGGCTCCAGACCAGACGCGTGTCTTGATAGACGCTGAATTCCACCTCCTGCAATTTGTATCTGGGAAGCGCAAACACCAGAATCGCTTGATCTGTCTGGCTCAAATTGATCGAAATTAGATCTGGAGTCACGGCTTTCTTTGGCTCCAGAGAAAGAATGGGAGCAATATACAGCCCCACGTTGGTCTCGTTCCGCTTGGATTGCTGGCGTTGCAAGAGTTGAATATCCCGCTGAGCGAGTTCTCGGTCAAGCTTGATGGACTGCGATTTTGCCGCATCTAAAGCCTGCTGCAATTCTTTTTTCTCCTCTTCCAATTGACGAATGGTCGACCCAGAACTCAGGCCCTTGAAGGCAGGGAATATGAGAAAAGCAGCAAGGAAAAAGGCTCCTAGTGAAATCGGGACCGGAATGACCAGGGTAGCGATCCAATTCTTTAGAGAACTTGCTATCACAATCCAGGGATTGGGCTCTTCTGGTTTGATTGGGGAACGAGGACGTTGAATTTCGTTTTGCTCTTCAGCAAATCTTCTCGACTCTATGTTTGATTTCTCAAACCCATCATCTGGAGCTGGCATGGCTTCCTCCAATTGAGGATAAGGTAATGAGTGACAGTCTTTCACAAAAGTGGTTGGAGTACAAATTCATTATCGCTCAGACTAATGGTCTATCCTGAGCCCATCAGTGCACCTCGGGAAGGCAAAGGTCAGGGGGTTACCACTTATGGCGAATCCTATTCCAAACTCAAATAGTCATTCCGGCTTCGGAGCCTTCATCAATTGAATAATAAGGACTTATGCAAGAACAAAAAAAGGAATGGGACTTGCACTATGTTAGCGTGGATCTGAGCGTAGAAGCCTTTGCACAGGGACCGTTTTTGAGCTTTTTGTACTTCAAACAGACTTCACTGCCTTCGAGGCAGAACGGATCATAAACTCGTGATTCTCTCTAACTCAACGGTTAACAAACCCTCCTTCTCAAGAAGATATTTTGAAATTGAGATCCCCAGACTTCTCAAGTTAGTCGACCACCACGGAAGACCCCCCTGCATTATTCTAACGCTCGATGAAGGAGACCGTGTGGAACTTCGCGATTTTCAGATAAATCAACACGGCTTGGCCATTCAAATTTCCTCCGGGCAATACTTCATTCCGCTGAGCACAATTCAGGGCATCCAGATTATCCCTCAGGACAAGAAGCATCTGCTTCTGGCAAAGCGGGCAGCCACCTGCAAAAGCAAAAGAATAGTCGTTCCCTTTCCTCAATCTTAACGAACCCATTCCTCCTTCAATTCTGAATATTGGCTCCTGGGCTGATCATCCGAAACGTGTGCATGTTATACTTTTGCAATTCGCCCACAAGGAGGCATGCCCTTGCGACAACCTCACTTCCTATTTTGTGTCCTTATTCTGATTGGATCCGGCTGCACCAGGACTGTTGACAATGATTCTATTCGTAGAGAGGTTGGCGACTTCCTCAAGCTATACAACTCAATTTATCAGGGGACCACCGCCATTACGGGCGACGCTCAGTGGTTTTCGATGACTGAGGTCAATGAAGCTCACACGGGGCAAAGGACTGGCGCTGGCAAAGTGTATGCTGCTTTTTCGGGGAATCGAGAGATCATCGAGCGAACTCGCCGCTATCTTGCACAAAAGGACAAACTGGATGAGAGTTCAGCTCGGCAGCTTGAAAAAATTTTTCTGATCGCAGCTCAAAACCCTGGGACGATTCCCGAAATTGTCAATCTGAAGGTTGAAGCCGAGGCCCAACAAAGTGCAGCAATGGATGGTTTCCAATTCAAGCTCAGTGGAAAGCCAACGACTGCAAATGAAATCGACAAAATCCTGGAGAAGTCCAGGAACCTGGAAGAACGGAGAAAAGTCTGGGAGGCGTCTAAGGAGATTGGAAAGGGGCTGAAACCGGGGCTGGTGAAGCTTCAACCCTTCCGAAATAAGGTTGCGAAGGAAATGGGATACAGCTCGTACTTTGCCCTCCAGGTAGCCGATTACGGAATGTCCGCCTCGGAGATGATGCAGTTCTTGAACCAGCTCGTGGAAGAAACCCGGCCATTCTACCAGCAGTTACATTGCTGGGTCAGGAATGAACTGGCCAAGCGCTATCACCAGCGGGTGCCTAAGAGAATTCCTGCCCATTGGCTAGGGAACCGCTGGAGTCAGGAGTGGCCCGGAATCGTAGAGGGCGTAGATCTTGACAGCCTTTTCATTGGAAAAGATTCTCAATGGATTGTCAGGCAGGCCGAGTCCTTTTACACCTCCCTGGGCATGCCGCCATTGCCCGAATCGTTTTGGAAGAAATCTGATCTATATCCGCTTCCTGCTGCATCGACGCGGAAGAAAAATGCGCATGCTTCAGCCTGGCACATCGATTTGCAAAATGATGTTCGTTCTTTGATGAGCGTGGAGCCGAACTTTTATTGGTTCAGCACGGCGCACCACGAGTTAGGCCACGCTTACTACTTTATGGCCTACTCTAATCCAGAAGTTCCTTTCGTCTTGCGCGAAGGAGCCAATCGCGCATTTCATGAAGCGATTGGAGATCTCATCGCCATTGCTACGGGACAGGTTCCCTACCTTCAACAAATTGGTCTTCTCCCCGGTGAAAAGAAAATAGATCGAACTCAATGGCTTCTGGATGAAGCGCTGCGCACTCTGGTGTTCATCCCCTGGAGCGCCGGGGTCATGTCGCATTGGGAGTATGATCTATATGAGCAGAATCTTCCTGAAAGTGAATACAACACTCGCTGGTGGAAGTATGTTGGCGAGTTTCAGGGAGTTGAGCCTCCCACCCCGCGAAGCGAAACCTATTGCGACCCGGCGACTAAGACTCACATCAATGATGATGCTGCCCAGTATTATGACTACGCCATGGCCTTTGCGATCAAATACCAACTTCATAATCACATAGCCAAAAACATCCTCAAGCAAGACCCCAACTACTGCAACTACTACAACAACAAGGAAGTTGGGAAATTCCTGATGGACATCCTCAAACTCGGCGCCACTCGCGATTGGAGGCAGGTTCTCAGAGAAAAGACAGGTGAAGACATCAGCAGCAAGGCCCTCTTAGAATATTTCAAGCCAGTGTTGGGATTCTTGCAAAAGCAAAATGCAGGGAGAGAAGCGGGGTGGGATTGATTTTTTTTGAAGTGCAACAGAATTCCCACGCCTTGCATAAAGAGCTGAGCGTAACTACCCGCTTGAGCTATGGGCGGGAACCCTGAGTCTTGGTTGGGATTCCGTTACAGATCCAGTTTCCCTTCCGTGGTCATCTTGGCGAGTTTGAATGAAACCTTGATTTGAATCGGGCCGATCGTGGTTACAAACTGGGCTTCGTCATCATCGCTATCCAGCAAAGATTTCCCCCCATCCTGACGCGGAAATACAAAAAGGGCCAGCCCATCAAGCCTGTCCTTGGGCGAGATATATTCCTTCAACTCAATCTTCTTGTGTCTGTTTTTCTTTGAAAGGAGGAAGGTCCTACCCCTAAGATTCTGAGTGTTCAGTTCCAGAAAGGGCTTCATCATGGGACTCGAGACAGCAATCATATAGCTCTCCACAGGCTGTTGAAGAACTTTATTGGCTTGCTCTTCAGTGATCGTGCCGCGTAATTGTCCAAGGCGTATCATGGCTTGACGAACTTTCACGGAAGAATACCACGTCACCTGAAACGGAATTGTGGGTGGCGGTCCGCCTGCTCCAGGCCCCCCCATACCTGGGCCCACGCCCCCTGCACCGCCGGGTCCTCCACCCCCGCCCGGCGCAACGCCCCCCCCAGCAGCAGCTCCTCCTGCGGGAGCACCTCCTCCTGGGGCGCCACCACCCCCAAACGGAGGCCCTCCAGCCCCAGCTATTCTTCCGTCCGGAGGGGCTCCTCCTCCAGGGAAAATCATCTGAGTTTTCCCCCACGGAGAATCCGAAAGGATCCTAATGACTTCTTTTTCAGTCCATTGATCAAACGGTCTTTCAGCCCAAAAGTCCTTGGCCAGTGGACTTATCATGGACAGAGAGCCCAAAAGGCTGAGAAGTCCGGCCATTTGATAGAGGCGATTTCTTGGGGTCATTGTAGGATACCTCCCTCAAGAGGATGAGAATGGGTCACAGGTAAATGCATCGGGCAAGCAACTCTGAAATAAGAATACACTTACAGAAGACGGAATTCAACGCTTTGGACACCTTCCGTGAGGTTAGATTACTGATAGATTCGGAAAACGAATGTTCATTACCGTCTAAATTAATCTGAAACCGATCTTCAATAAGGTGCGTTTCTATGCTGTGAGACTTTTCGATTTTTCACAGCCATCTTTCAAAATCATTTTTCTTTCCTGGAGAGAAAGCTAAGGTTCTAGAGTCAGACAAAAGAAGAGGAGACCCTCAATGAAAACCAAACAAGCCATGCTTACACTGATCACTTTTTTGATCCCTTTTGCCTACATTAATGCCCAAAGCGAAAAACCAAATTTCTCCGGCACTTGGAAACTCGACAAAGAGAAAAGTGAACTGGGGGGTGAACGTGGGGAGGGGAGTGGGCGACGCATGGGCGGGATGTTTGATTTCCTGGTGATCGAGCATAACGAGCCTAAACTTATTATCAAGCGTAAAATGAGTTTTCCGGACGGAGAGGAACGAACGTTGGAGCTAAAGTACACAACCGACGGGAAAAAGAATAATAACGAGGGCTTTCGGGGGATGATGAACCAATCTAAAACACATTGGGATGAAGGAAAGCTCATCACTGAGTCCAGCATGGAAACGCCGATGGGAGCTAGGGAGACCAAGGAAGTGCGAAGTCTCTCCGCTGGCGGTATGATCATGACGGTTGAAATGACTGCAAAAGGAGGACGCGGAGAAGGGACACGAACCCTGGTATTCAATAAGCAACCGTCAAATTGAAGTCTTTCGATCGGACCGAGAAGTCACCACTTGAAATGCGGTGTTTATGTGGAAGAAGGTTAAGCGTTTTTCAATAGAATTCGCAATGAAGAAGCTTTGGGCTTTTCTAGGGATCATTGGATACTTCGTTCTTTTGCCTTTTTTTCATTTGAGCGCTTATCCGGAGGCCTTCTTGCTGAAGGGTTCGATTAAAGATCCTAAGGGAAAGGCTTTGTCAGGTGTAACGGTCAAAGCGACTTTGGTAGACAGTCCGGCACATCAGGAAGTTATAACCGATAGCTCCGGAGCCTACGTTTTTGCCAATCTTCCCCCTGGCAAATATCGCCTGGAAGCCAAAGGGGCGAACTTTGAGACTGCCGTCAAAGAAACTAATTTTGAGGGGCATTCAACTCGAATCGATTTTATTCTAAAGCCATCTGTGCCCCGTCCTTTGAATTCGGCTACATCCAAAGACCAGGCCAAAAATACACCTCGTCAACGTGGTTTCCAATCGCTTCGTCTCCAAACTCCAGAAAACATGGATGCCTCGCAAGACAGCGTTGCAGCCAATGGGATCCAAAGACCAAGTGAAACACCGGGCAGCGGCGTCGATAACAGAGCTACCGAGACGCTCCTCATCCAAGGCACGATTAGTCCCGGCAATCAGAATAATCCGTTTGGCAGAGAACTCTCAGAGGATCGGATGCAAGAGATACGTGACCGCCTTCGCGACCAGTTTGGACGAGGGGAATCGGGCGGGCGTGGCGCTGGTTCCCCTACCGGATTTCCTACTGGAGGATCAGGGGGTGGAGGATTCGGTGGCGGCTTTCCCGGTATCGGCTCGGGTGGCGGTCCTGGATTCGGAGGCCCGGGCGGCTCCGGCGGGCCTGGAGGCAGAGTTGGAGGATTGGGCGCCGGCCGTATCCGGGGAAGTCTTTTTGAAAACCTTCACAACTCAGTTTTCGATGCGCGCCAATTCTCTTTTTCGGGACTGGAGCAAACAAAAGAACCTTACAGCCAGAATAATTTCGGCGCATTTATCGGGGGCCCCTTGTCTATCCCCAAGATCTACCAGGGCAAAGACCGGACTTCCTTTTTTGTTGGATATGTCGGATCGCGAAACCGCTCCCCATTTGATACAACTGTGACTGTGCCAACCCTGGCCGAACGAAACGGTGAGTTTTCCCAAACAGTAGGACACACGGGAGGCCCGATCCAGCCGATCACCATTTATGATCCCGCCATCCCGAGTGGGCCTGCTGCGGCCAGACAGTTCCCGAACAACATCATCCCCTCGAGTCGTCTGAGTCCAATTGCCAGGGGATTGTTAGATTTCTTTCCCTTGCCTAACTTGCCGGGAAGTGTCCTCAACTACCGCCTTCTCCAGACCCTTTCTTCCGATTCTGACATGCTGATCACTCGCTTCAACCATCGACTGAGCCTTAAAGACAATCTTTCCTTTAACTATTCATTTCAACGACGCGGATCGGAGACAGGCCAGTCTTTCCCTAATTTCCTGACGGAACAGGCTTCGCGCGGGCAGAACTTTGGCATGAGTCTAACGCACAACTTTACCCAGCGGCTGATTAATAACACCAATTTCCGATTCAACCGTATGCGGACAAATACTTCGAACCAATTTGCGTTTGCCCGCGATATTGAAGGCCAATTGGGCATTAACGGGATCTCTCGCGACCCTCTAAATTATGGGGTGCCGACCCTTCGGTTCACTAATTACGCTGGTCTTCAAGATACTTACCCACTTTTGCGGCGAGACCAAACCAGCCACCTAGGCGATACCCTTACCTACGTTAAGGGCGTTCACACGCTGCGTAGCGGATTTGAATATCGCCGAATTCAGCTCAATAATCGTAGCGATCCCAATGGCCGTGGCACCTTTGTTTTCAGCGGCTTCACCACCGCTGCTTTTGATCAGAACGGAAATGCAATTCGTGCAAGTGGCTACGATCTGGCCGACTTTCTGTTGGGACTCCCGCAATCCACTTCCGTCCGGTACGGAAGCAATAACACCTATTTTCGCGGACAGGTATTCAACTCCTTCTTCCAAGACAACTGGAAAGTTTCGTCCAGCTTGACGCTGAACCTCGGGATTCGTTATGAATATACCACTCCACTGACTGAAGAGCAGGATCACATCGCGAACCTGGATGTGGCTCCTGGTTTTGCGGGAGTAGGCGTGGTGTTACCTGGCACAAATGGACCTTACAGCGGCCTGTTTCCCCGGGCTTTGATCGATCCGGACCGCAACAATCTGGCCCCACGTATTGGCATTGCCTGGAAACCCTTTGGCCAACGCAACCTCATAATTCGCAGTGGATATGGGATTTTTTATAATGCCTCCATTTATAATCAGCTCTACACTCAATTGGCCAGCCAACCACCCTTTGCCATTAGCAACAACCTGATCACTCGCCCTGACCGAGTCTTAACCTTGTCTGATGGATTCCCTAGCGATCCGCAGTTTACTGTTTCCAATAGTTATGCGGTAGATCGCCATCTTCGTGTTGGCTACGTCCAGCAATGGAACCTGGATGTACAGCAGCAACTGCGCCCTAACCTCGTCGTTACCCTCTCATATAATGGGTCTAAAGGTACTCGGCTCGATTTGCTTCGTTCACCGAATCGGGCGCCGGCAGGCTCTTCATTGGATACCGATCTCAACCGCATCATCTCTAATGCGCAAGCGTTTCAATATGAGACATCCGGCGCCTCTTCAGTTTTTCATTCGTTTAATTTCCGGGTGCAGCGCCGCTTTACGGCTGGACTCGCCTTGAATGGAACTTATATCTACGGCAAATCGATTGACAATGCCTCCAGTATAGGAGGAGGAGTGGAAACCGTGGCTCTTATCGATAACAACTTGCGTGCCGAACGGGGCCTCTCTACCTTTGATATTCGGCATCAGCTGAACTTAAATGCCATGTATGAATTC
>JBGOVH010000090.1:0-8166 GCA_041478005.1 Terriglobia bacterium
GCTCCCAGCCTCTCCCTTAAGGAATCTGTGAGCGGACCCTGGGCCAGGCTCAGCTCGGCAGAGGTCATGGCAGTAGAGACAAAAAATCCAAGCTGTGCAAAGGCCGCAAAGGCTAGCCCCAAATGAGCGCGCCCTGGCCTCCGCTCGCGCAGATAAGCAAAAAACCCCACCAGCGAAGGGATAAACAGGAAGTAGGAGATCAGGTCAAGACGAGATGCAATCTGGTTTCCGCGCAACTGAAGCAGGCCGTAAATTCGATCCGGGCTAGGTGGACTTGAGCTTGCGATCTGAAAGCCGTTAGCCGAAACCGATGCTACATAACTCGCCAAGGAAACGATGGCAAACCCAATGGCGCAAATCCCCGCATACTTGAAAAGCCCACGAAAACTCATAGCTTCCTCCTCGATAAGTTCCCTTATCTTAAGTTGTGAGATGGGATGTGCTGCTTGATGGGGTAAACCTACCAAACAAAGGGTGTCGTGTCAATTCTGTTTGCTGTCGGCCAGGGCCTCTACTTTTTCAATAACTATAGCGCGTGACCCACCTTTTTCGTAAGTGTTACCGCTCGCATTCACTCTTTTCCCGGCGAACTTCAGTAACCTTTCATTCTGGCCGGTCGCGGGCATCGAGCTGGAGATGGGCCAGTAGATCGTTCCGTCGTCGGCCAGGATCACCAGCGGCGATCCAGCCTTGGCGCAGGCCACGGCGCAATCAGCACTCACTGGCTTCATTAGGTTCTTCACAAACGCACAGGCCGAGTCCAGGACATAGCCCTTGACCGTTGTGGTCTTCCCCTCTGCGTGAAACCTGCCTGAAATCCCCGCCGCGAGGAATACGGTCAAGATTCCACATACGAGTTTTGTCCGTTTCATTCTAACCCTCCATAAAATATTTGAGGTTGCATTATACTCTCTAAGTTCAGTTTTGGACGACAGGATATAAAGTTGTGCGACGAGTTCGTGGGTAACTGGCCTGGTTCTGGTGGAGCGGGCGCTCTGCGCACGCTGGAACGCGCGCGGGAGCGCACGTTCCACCTTGTTGCGACTTCCAATGATGCACCTAACCCAAAAATTTTTGGCACGCTTCAAGAAAAATCTTGGGGATTCAGAAAGAAAGGGAGGGCCGATTGAAAACCATCCTATTCAAATTCTCCACACTATGCTTCGCTTTGGGGCTATTGCTTCATCGACAAGCTCTTTCTGTTGACTTTGAATGTGACCTTAAACAATACCGGCAAGTCCCAGGTATTTCCGTCCAGTGCTTTGCTGGGACTTTGACAACAACTTGGAAGGGAGAAAGGGATTCCCAGGTCCGGCTTCGCTTTGGCATGAGTGCAGGGCAGCCCACTATTCAAGAGCTCTCTGTCCGAAAGAAAGGTGCTCACTGGAGCACTTTGGGACACAACCTGTCCCCCATCTTTGCTGTGACTACCGGGATTCGCCGCACCGGTCACGATCTTCCCGAGGAGAATCGCTGGGATGTTTTCTGGGACGCCCCTTTACAACATCCAGAGGAAGTGAAGCATTATGCAGCCACTTTCCAATCTTCAAGTTGCCTGGTTCGTAGTTCGGGAAATCGTTTAGAAATCTCCTTTCCAGGTGTAAGCTTGGGAATATTCTCCGGACGACTGCAATTTACCGTCTATCGGGGCAGCAATTTGATTCGCCAGGAAGCCATTGTCAAAACGGAAGAGCCTAGCGTGGCTTATATCTATTCTGGCGGATTGCAAGGATTCTCAACGCGGTATCTGCCAAAAACGGTCTGGCAGGATACCGGCGGCAACTGGCAGCGCAACGAGTTTTACGGGGAGCCCAATCAGGAGCCGGTTCCGGTGCGCGCCAAGAATCGAATCTTGGTGGCTGCTGGCGGGACA
This sequence comes from Terriglobia bacterium, assembly GCA_041478005.1. Lineage (GTDB taxonomy): Bacteria > Acidobacteriota > Terriglobia > Versatilivoradales > Versatilivoraceae > JBGOVH01. The sequence goes on from JBGOVH010000090.1 coordinate 1,874, forward strand.
GGTTCGCTGGCAGTTTTTCCTCCTCCGCACCAGTTCTTCTTTGCCCGTGAATTGGAAATCAACCTCGGCTATGTCTGGTATCAAAAGCAGTCCTCTTCAGGTGAGGAACATGGCTTTGCGCTTGGAGTGCGGCAGCATCCCACAGAAGAAGGTTATAACGATGTTTGGATCAAACGGGTCTACGCGCTCTACAACGCCCCTCCAGGCACTTGGCAGCGGATGCCTGTCTATTTTTATGCCGATGCCGGTTCTGCCGAGGAGACACGCCGGGCAGTTCTAGCCTACACGCACAGTGACAAGTACAAAAAGCTAGCCGGGTATCAAACCATGGTCACCCATTTTCACACGGCCTTCGCTGACGAACTGACTCGCGCGGGCAGCCTGGACGCCGGCGCCCCCTGGATCCCGGCAATGCGAGCCCTGGGAATCAACATTGCCTATATTTGCGACTTCCATGGAGACGGCCATCCCGAAGATCCCGGACCTCTACGCTTCAAAGATCAGGAGACGTATTACAAGGCGTGCCAGCGATTTTCCGACCGCGACTTCTTGATTCTGCCGGGAGAAGAACCCAACGTTTATCTCGGCGGGCATTGGAATATTTTGTTTCCTAAGCCGGTGTACTGGGCTCACGTTCGCGGAGAAGGCAAGCCGCTGGTGGAAAAACATCCTGAATATGGAACCGTCTATCGCACCGGTAATGCTCAGGAAGTAGCGGAGATGATTCGCCGAACTGGCGCCGTGGTTTGGCAAACCCATCCACGCACCAAGGGGTCGACATTTTATCCTGACAAGATCAAGTCTGCGGATTATTTCAAGGATGATTCCTGGCTCGGCGGAACGTTTAAAGCCATGCCTGTTGATCTCTCCCAGCAACGATTGTGTGAGCTCCGCTGTTTCGGGACCATGGACGACATGAACAATTGGGGCCAGAGAAAATTCTTGATCGGGGAAGTTGATACCTACAAGAAGTGGCCCAGCGATGATCTTTACGGCCACTTTAACGTGAATTATCTCAAGCTGGATTCTCTTCCGGCGCTTAACAACTGGAGCGAGATAACTCGTGCGCTGCGAGCGGGAGATTTTTTTGTGACCACAGGCGAAATCTTGATCCGTGAATTTGCAGTGAACGGAGTCTCCTCAGGCAGAACAGCAAGGGTGTCCAAAGGGCAAAAGATCGCCTTGAATGCTGTGTTGGAGTGGACATTCCCACTGGAGTTTATTGAAGCGGTGTGGGGCAATGGTGAATCAGTGGATCGCCAAATTATTTCAGCGACAGATTCGACTGCCTTTGGAAATCGTCAATTCTCGTTTTCACTCGAGGCAAAAGATCAACGCTGGATTCGCTTTGCAGCCTGGGATAGCGCCGGCAACGGCGCCTTTACCCAGCCGGTGTATTTCGAATTCAATTGAATCTCTTAATCGCAATCGTTGCACCGGACCTCGGAAAAAATCAACTTCTCTAATTCCGGATTGGTGCGTGCGTAGTCGATCAAGATGCGAACAGCCTTTCCGATGTCGGAAACGTGATACTGTCCCACCATCTGCTTCAGAAACTCGACCTTGGCATCTTCGAGCAGGATGGTTTGTTCGGTTTTATCTTTCATGTTTGCTCCATTGAAAAAAATGTTAGGGGCCAGGCGTTCCCCCTCCTTGCACAAGGAGGGGGGGGAGGTTTGCGAACTTCCAAGTACCACCCCCCCTGAAGTCCCCCCTTGTCTAAAGGGGGACGACTATTTTCATAGCGGCATGGGGAACTCCCTTGAGAATTAGGTTATAGCTTCAAAGAAAGACCCCCTGTAGAAGGCTTCTCATCTCAAGCCTTCATTCCCTTGTCAAGGAGGACAAAGCGTTTCTCCTCCCCTTGCCAAGGGAGGAATACAAAGGGGGTCGATGGAGGATCGATAGGGCTACCCTCTTTTCCAAAATGGATAAATGAATCTCCCTAGAAGGCTGCCGGGATAATGCTCCATCTCGTAAAAGCCCAGCCTGGCAGGCTGTCCCTCGGGCGGGAAATATGCGGTGCCAAATAAAAAGTCCCACAGGCAAAAGACGACACCAAAATTTTGTCCGCTTTTCTTATGCAGAACCACATCGTGGTGCCAGATATGAAGGAGTGGCGAGTTGACAATGTAGCGCAATATTCCCCAGTCCAGATTTAAGTTTGAATGGTTCAAATGCCCGATGATCGTGGTGAACACGGCAATCCACAGCACCACCCTGGGGTTGACACCCAATAACATCAAAGGCAGATAAGTCAAGCCCTGGTAGACAGCGATTTCCATCCAATGGAAGCGCATGTTTCCAATCCAGTCAAGCTCTCGGATGCTGTGATGCAGCTTGTGAAATTCCCAAAGCCAGGACACACGATGCAGAAGGTTGTGGATGCCATATTCCATGAAGTCCTTCAGAACAAGAAAAACGGCAAACTGCATCCAGAGTGGGCTGCTCCCCAGCAATTGGACGGCCTGCAGGCCGAGCAAAGGCCCTCCCATCAATCTGCGGCTAGCCGCCTGCAGGGCCCAACCGGAGACAGAGGCCAGCAGCACCCCAGCATAGTGTCCGTTAAAAACCAGCCAAAAAAAATCCTGGCCAATCTGTTCACGCCATACTTTCTGTTGCGGCCGCCAGGGGGCAATTCTCTCCAGTAACCAACACCCTAGCGAGACAATCAACAGCCAAAAAAAATAACCTCGCGTGTCCCAAATGATATTCAGCATGGAACCCCTTCCAAATCGCAATTGCCCGGTAGATCTTGATATCCAGTTCAAAATTGATGGAACGGAAACACTTAGTCAAGTTTTTCTTTTTGAGTTCAGTCACGGCGCGAAACGTGAGTTTTGAAGATGACGATCCTGGAGAGGAGAATAGAGGAATGTGGGAGGCGTTCTCCGAGCGGCGATTGGCGGTGTCGGCACAGTGGGTGTCGCCCTTCGTAGACGGCCTCCCACGTTCAAAAATGTCCAAACTCCAGGAACGCGCGCGTTTCAGCGTGTGCAGAGCGCCCGCTCCACCCAGCCCAGTTACCCACAAATTTGTCGCGTACCTAATTTTTTCACACTTCCGCAGCGCTCCTGAATTGATGCTATAATTTTGCTGTTTGTCCCATCCAAGGATTCTGCGGCCACTGCCGCTGAGAATCACCATGAGTATGCCAGTCCCATCACACCGCGTGGTTCGCTTTGGGGTCTTTGAGGTTGACCTCCGCACCGGTGAGCTGCGCAAGAATGGACTTAAGGTCAAGCTCCAGGAACAACCGTTCCAGATCCTGGCATTGCTGCTGGAGCGGCCGGGGAACGTAGTCACGCGAGAAGAACTCCGGCAGAACCTTTGGCCTAATGGCACGATTGTGGATTTCGAGCACAGCGTCAATGCTGCCATCAAGAAACTTCGACTGGCTCTGGGTGATTCAGCTGACAACCCTCGTTTCGTGGAGACCCTGGCCCGCCGGGGCTATCGGTTTCTGGTAGCGGTGGGGAAAACTCAAGAAGTTGTGGAGGCGGTCGTGATCGACGCAAGGCCGTCACAAGAAGTCACTGCTCTGCCCAAGTCCGAATTCGATCCAGAAGAATTGACTGGTGAGACGGTCTCACACTATCGAATTCTGGAAAAGCTGGGGAAGGGTGGCATGGGGGTGGTCTATAAGGCCGAAGACCTAACCCTGGGACGCAAGGTGGCCGTGAAGTTTCTGCCCCCGGAACTGTCTGACCATCCGCAGGTTCTGGAACGCTTCCAGCGCGAAGCGCGGGCTGCCTCGGCCCTGAATCATCCCAACATCTGCACCGTGTACGAGGTCGGGGAGTACTCGGGACAGCCCTTTATCGTCATGGAGCTGATAGAGGGGCAGAGGCTCGACGAGCGGATTCGAGGCAAGCCGCTAGCAATTGGCGCAGTACTGGAATTCGGCACTCAGATCGCGGATGCACTGGATGCGGCTCACAGGGAAGGGATCGTCCATCGGGATATCAAGCCAGGCAACATCATGATCACCAAACGCGGCCAGGTGAAGGTGCTGGACTTCGGGCTGGCGAAGCTAATCGACGGTGGAGCGGGCGCTCTGCGCACGCTCAGCAACGCGCGCGGCGGGACAGCGGTCCCAGGCGCGAGTTCCAGCGACAGCCTGTCGGAAGAAGGGATGATCCTGGGGACGCTGGAGTACATGGCGCCGGAGCAGGTGGAAGAGAAAGAGACTGACGAACGGACCGACATCTTTGCATTGGGCGTGGTGATTTACGAGATGATCGCGGGGCGGAAGGCGTTTGAAGGAGAGAGCCAGGCGAGTCTGGCAGCCGCCATCTTAACCCGGGAGCCGCCGCGGCTCAGAGACGTTCAACCCTTAACGCCGCCGTCACTGGAACTGCTGGTCAGTGGATGCCTGATGAAGGACCCGGAAAAGCGCTGGCAAAGGGCTCGGGATGTGGCCCGGCAATTTCAAGGACTTTCTCAAAGTCTGGAGCAGCCCGAAGCCTCAGGACATGTGGCTCTTGGCGACCGGAAAAGAGAGCGCTGGATCTGGATCTCCGTGGTCACCCTTCTGCTGATCGCCTGTGCGCTGTTCGGCGCGCATTACGTGCAACGCGCACCGCATCGATGCACGGTGAAGTGATGCGCTTCACCATCCCCGATCCAGGCAAGACCCGGCCAGGGATTCAGATCATATCGCCCGACGGGCGCAAGCTGGCCATCACTGACGGCAAGGCTATCTGGATTCGTCCTCTAACCTCGGATGAAGCCTACATGTTGACCCAAAGGGAAAAGGTGACCGATGTAATCTGGTCGCCAGACAGCCGCTCCCTGGCTTTCTTTGAGGTCATTGGCGAGAGAGGTCGGCTGAGCCGGATTGAGGTCGCAGGAGGAATTGCGAAAACGATTTGTGAGTCGCCCCTGCCCACGAAAGGAATCTATGAACATGGATCTTTATTTCTTGGTATGACGTGGAGCACTCAGGGAACCATTCTGTTTGGCAGCAACGACGAAAATGTGGGCTTCTACCGTGTTTCGGACCAAGGAGGAACGCCGGCGGTGGCTACGAAAATCGATCCCGCGCGTGGGGAGCTCGATCACCTTTTGCCTTTCTTTCTCCCAGATGGGAAGCATTATCTGTTTACTGTGCTGGCATGGAAACCGGAAACTTGGGGAGTCTATCTTGGCTCTCTCGACTCGCTAGAATCCAGACGCCTGCTGAATCAAAATCCCTATTGGACTTCTCTTGTCTATACCCCTTCTGGGTTTCTCATCTACTACCGTGATGAAAAGATTTGGGCTCATCGGTTTGACCCGGTCCGGATGGAGCTTGCCGGCGGACCGATCCCGCTTCTGGAAGCCACTGATGGCGGCGAGAACTATTCGTGTTCAGTTAATGGGACACTCTGCTACAGGCAGTTTCGACAAACCATCTCCCGCGTGGGCAAGTTTGATCGCAGCGGCAAGAAGGTCGATAGCATTGGACCGCCGGGCGCTTACTGGAGCCTGCAGCTCTCGCCAGACGAGACAAGAGTTGTTCTCGAAGAATGTAGGGCGGGGGCTGAAGGCGACCTCTGGACACTCGATCTGAGCCGGGGGGTCAAGACACGAATCACCCGCCCGGTTCCAACGGTCTGGAACTACTCTCCGCATTGGTATCCCGATGACAGCCGGATCGCGTTCAGCTCCAACCGAGACAAGTTCTCGGAAGAATCTAATTTCACTCATGGAAATCTTTACGTCATCGCCTTAGCTGACAAGGGCGACGAGGCCGCGCTGCTGCGATCCGGGCAGATGAAGTATCTGGAGGACGTGTCCCCGGACGGGCGCTTCTTCCTGTACTTTCGTGATACAGATCCACTTCCAGGCTCTCTGTGGTTGATGCCTCTTTCGGGAGATCGCACGCCAGCTCTCTTCCTGCAATCAGCGGCGGGAGGGAAGTTTTCTCCCGATGGGCACTGGGTGGCGTACAGCCGGATGGAGGAAGATCCCAGAAGGTCGGTGAATCCCAAACCGAGTCTGTGGGTGGCGGCTTTTCCTTCCGGCCAGCCGAAATGGCAAGTTTCCGGTGAAGGGAGTGGACCGCGATGGAGCCGGGATGGAAAAGAACTCTTTTTTGTGTCTGACGGCAAGTTGATGGCGGTGCAGATTCGAGGGAGGAATCCACTCCAATGCGATTCTCCCAAGGTTCTGTTCCGCAATGCATCACTGGAAGGTCACTGGGAGGGCCGGAATTACTATGACGTGAGCGCCGACGGGCAAACCATCTACCTCTTGGAAAAGAACCCAACGCCCCCAGCGTCGGAAATCCACGTCGTCGTCAATTGGAC
>JBGOVH010000511.1:0-3126 GCA_041478005.1 Terriglobia bacterium
CTTCCTAATGGATCAGCACGGTCTCAGGCAGAAGGACCTGGTGGACATATTCGGGACGGTAAGCATTGTGTCGGAAGTCTTGAGCGGGAAGCGGGAATTGAACAAAGAGCACATCAAACGCTTGAGTGAACGCTTCCACGTTTCTCCTGCTCTATTCTTCTAAGGAGGCAGCGGCCAGCCGCCAAACCCAGGGGGCATTTCAGCGATTTCGTGCTTCTTCCTCCACCCCCTCCACATGAAAACTTCTCAAGGCTTTATCCCTCCGCCCGGCGCTGAGAGTGCGCTTCATATCGTCGCAGGGGAGGGGAGGCATTAAACTCAATGGGGGAAATGGGGTCACATCTCATTATTAATTATCTAATAATGAGATGTGACCCCATTTCCCCCATTTCCCCTAATGCGATCAGGCGCAATGTTGAAGTCTTTTGACTTCATGCGAACCAGCCGAATAGCCCTCTGCGCATCTTGCAGAGGGGCGGGATGATGATAACGCGGCCCAAGCCGATACTTCAATACAAAGACAACGACACCCAGAGAATTCAGCCATTCGGCAATCTGGCGGCCTTCGTGGTCCATCCAATGCCAGCGCTCCGTAACCTCCGCCAGGACAGACGACAATGGCGGCGCCGGTGGCTTTTGAAGCCAGAGGCAGGTAAATTTGCAGCGTCGGCTGGTCTTGGTCCTCTTGTCCTACTGCGCCGGGAGCTCCGTCCGGCCAGAGAACTTCTAACTTGGGTTCGGATGCTGAAGATTGAGCCCAAACCGGCTCTGCTAGCATTCCTACAATGAGAGACACCCCCTCAATTTTCTTTAATAACATGTGCGATTCCTTTCAGTGCTTGTTTCGGGCAATTAGTTGGCAATTTCGCAGGTGGAATGCGCGCTCCCGCGCGCGTTCAAGCGTGCGCCGGAACGCCCGCTCCACCCTGCCTGCTGGCGGCTCGAAGCTGCGTTACTGTATTTATGAAATGGAGCTCCAAGCACCCATCAATCGCCGAACCCGACTAGCTCCAATGGACCCCGCCAATCCCAGATGGAGACTTTTCTTACGGGCCCTTGAACCGCCACTGCGCCCGCAAAACTATCGGCGGGCCTGAAATCAAGCAGCGACCAGTGTTTGTGCTCCTGCGGATCGCTGGCCGCCCAGAGGAGGGCGGGGGGATCATCAGGTCTCAAGGAAACCTCGAACTGGTCGAGTGGAAGATAAAACCCTTCCCCTGTCGCCTTCATATAGGCCTCTTTGCGAGTCCAGCAACGATAAAAGGTTTCCAGCTTTTGTTCACGTAGCACGGACAGGTAAGCCCGAAATTCCGTTGGCGAAAAATAGCGCTGAGCGATTTGGTCTGCGTCAGGCATTTCCCTGTGCGCTTCGATGTCGATACCCAGAGGCTGGTTTTGAGTGAATCCATAAGCGGCAAGATTCTGAGAGTGCGACATATTGAAGCAAATCGTCTCAGACATTTCTCCGAGCCGAGGTTTGCCATGGACGCCGTATTGTATTGGAACTTCAGCCGGAAGGATTTCCAGGTATTTCCCCAGCAACTCTCTCAATATGGCTCGGCCCGCTATGAAACGATTTCGATCCCGCTCAAAATGGAAGCGGCTTGCTCTTTCTTTTTCATCCTGAGAAAGGCTCTCAGAGATGTTTGGTATTCTTGATTGGGCCCAATCCAGATCTGCGCGCCAGATGTGGACTTCATTTTCTGAGAAGGTCAATTTATTGTCCATTGCATGAGACTCAAACGGCGTTGTTCCAACCCACGGGCATTGAGGAGGATTATACCTGGTAAAGCGATATCTGTGGCAAAGACCAGCATGGGATTGTTATCTTTGAAGGAACCTGCTAACTTTATGGGGTGTGAGCAGGGCAAAACAAACCAAATCAAACTGACGGCCTGACTTCACTGCCGATTAGATCCTTCTATGGACTGATACGGTGAAGGTGAAGATTCTTACAGGCCAATGGGTGAAGAAGTTGTGTTCCTGCTCCATGGAAGAACCGTGTTTGAGTTGTTCCACCATCTAATACACCCTAGAAAGGAGCGTATCCTTATGAGCGCTACCATCCAAAAGCTTCCAGGGAAAATCACCATCCCTAGGCTTCTTTCCAAGAAAATCAACAAAGAAAAAATCGTGGCTCTGACTGCCACCGATTATCCTTTTGCCCGCATCCTGGACGAATCTGGCATCGACCTGATGCTAGTGGGCGACTCGCTAGGTATGACGCGGTTGGGGTACGAGTCCACTCTCCCCGTGGGCATGGAAGAAATGATGGTCCATCTACTTGCTGTCAGGCGCGCTGTAAAACATGCTTTGCTGGTGGCCGACATGCCTTATGGCTCCTACCATCTGGACACACGGTCAGCCCTGAAGAACGCATTGATGTTGATCAAACAAGGTGGCGCCGAAGCAGTCAAACTCGAAGGTGGTGGTAAGCGAGCCCGCCTCATTCGGCGGCTTTTGGAAGCTGAAATTCCAGTGATGGGGCACATCGGTCTAGTCCCGCAGTCAGTTCATTCCATGGGAGGCTACAAGGTGCAAGGCAAAACTCCTCAGGCGGCCCAGGGACTTCTGGAAGATGCCATGGCTTTGCAGGAGGCGGGCGCCTTTTCATTGGTGCTGGAAGGAATTCCACAAGCACTCGGTGGAAGAATTACTTCCGAGTTGAGAATCCCAACCATTGGCATTGGCGCTGGTATTTTTTGTGATGGGCAGATCCTGGTCACAGAGGATATTCTGGGTATGTCATTTTCATCCGCCCCCAAGTTTGTCAGGCAATATGCTGACTTGAAAGAAGTGATTTCTAGGGCAGTGGGTCAATACCGGGACGACTGTATGGCCGGAACTTTCCCCAGCTCAGCTGAATCTTATTACCTCGAAGGAGATGCCGGTCTCAAGATAACGGCTGGACATGCAAGTCGTTAGAGGTGTGGCTGACCTCAAGTCCCTTCGCTCGAAGATGAGGGGAAAATATTCCCGTGTCGGGTTAGTTCCTACCATGGGCGCCCTTCATGAAGGCCACCTGAGCCTGGTGCAGAGGGCCAGGACCATCGCAGATCAGGTTGCGGTCTCGATCTTCGTCAACCCCGCACAGTTTGGCCCCAACGAAGATTTTCATCGTTACCC
>JBGOVH010000350.1:0-4121 GCA_041478005.1 Terriglobia bacterium
CTGGAGAATGGTCCCTCAATCTAGATAGAAAAGCCAGGAACTGCCTGGATGAGTTGAAAAATAATCCCAGTCGAAATCTTTTCGATCTCGATCTGGAAGAACCGCTCTATATGGCCTGGTGGGACCTTGCAGGACAGGTGCTCGGAAAGCCTTTACATATCTTATGGGGAGAACTTTTCGAGGCCCCTTTTGACCCACCCAGACATGTTCCCATGGCGGCTTACAGCTGGCAGCGTTTCCCTGATATGAATGGTCATGGAGAAATCACTTTTGATAACTGGCCCGAATTTGCTGCCGGCCGTGTTCGTGAAGGCTTTCCGAACATTAAGGTCTCGATGACAGCATACCAGCCTGAAGATCATATCGAGCTCATCCACCGTATCCGGGAAGCCGTGGGTTCCGAGGCAGGCATTCGGATCGATGCCCACGGAACATGGAATTACCAGGAAGCCCGGCGGATACTGCAGGCGGTCGAAGACTGCAATCTCGAATATGTGGAACAGCCGTTTAACTCTCTGTTGCCTCGCCCTTTTTATCCTGTGGGCGAGCCGATCCCTGACCGCAGCCCGACCCAGGGTGGATTCCAAGCGGAATACTACTTCCGCAAGATGACGGAGCTGCGGCGTGAACTCCGCACGCCGCTTTCGTGTCACTGGTGGACACCGCCGATCGTCCATCCCCAGGGAGCTTCGGAAATGTCAAACCAGTGGGAGCCGAACTGGTACATGATCGAGAGGTATGAGGCTGCCGACATTTCTGTGCCGGATATCGGGCTAGGTCCCTGGGGACTTTGGCGTCTGACTCAGTTAGCCAAGTTTATGGGCATGCATGTAACCGTTCACAGCAACTTTGAACTTTGTGTTCAGCTAGCATTCCGGGCGGCGATGGTGGCTGCACTTGTCTACGAGTCGGAAAGCGCGGGGCTCTATATGGGTAGAGCCCCGCGGCTTTGTCATCCCATCGACAATGAGACGATTCAGGTTAGCGATGATGTCATTGAGGGTGGCCAGTTTGACTGGTCGGGAGGCCACCTGAAACTCTCTGACAAGCCCGGTCACGGACTGCGCCTTGACCCTGACCGGCTGGAGCGTTACCGTTACACTTCAGAGGCAGTGGCACAGCACCGCGAATACGCGAAAAAAATCTACGCCGACTATTTGCTTGATCGACCTCGTCGCAAGAATCAGGCTGGTTGGCCAAAACGGCAGAAATCCGAGCGGTTCGATCGTCACATATGGCCTTACAAGGTAGCCAATATCCTCGGGACAGAAGAAGACCAGGAAATTGATCTGGAGCTCAATCGCTGAGGTCGGTAGGCTCACTTTTGGCAAAGCAGGGGTCACCCCTTCCAAACTTCAGAAGTCATTTGGGACCCGGGTTCACGATAACCCAAGTGTTTCAGGCAAAACGCCTATTCCCAGATATCTTTCTTTACCACCGGGCTGGGACGATTCACTCGCATTGCGCGGTGCCAGCGTGCATAGGCCACGACGTCTTGCCAACGCAAGTTCTTAAGACTCTTGTCCCCATAGGCCGTCTCAATTCTCCATTGCAGATAGTTCTTGGGAGGCAATGGGAGGAAGGGAAAATGTCGGTACCACTTTCGGTCTCGAAAGGCCCAACAGATGCGCAAGAGTTCCAGAAACACTATCATCGTTATTTGCGTCTATTCGCGTTCATTCGCGGCTGAATCCCATCATGCATCAAAATCCCGGAGAGTTCGATTATTTCGAATTTCTTTTTCGAACCCTTCCACTCTTGCCAAATCATATTCCTTGTGTTCAGGATTGATCCAGCAGTTGCGGTATTTGGCATAACAATGGTAGCAGAGCGTAAGCTTCGGATATTTCCAGAAATGATAATAAAACCCGTATCCCCCCAAAATCAAACTGCCACCGTAAGTAAAATAGGTCGCTGCAAGTCCGGTCAGAAGATAGACGAGTCCCCAGATCTTACGCGCTTCATCACGAACATAAAAATCCTGTCGCTGGCAAACCGCGCAGGAATCGATTCGATTCTGATTCTTGTGAGACTCCGTGTAGCGCAAAAATTGTTGTTTTTTGCATGCCGGACATACAACTTGACCGTTATCTGTTGCGGGACTGGCGTGACACTCGGCAAAACAATAGTGGCATCGAAAGAAGATTTGCATGTCTCATGAAAAGGTGCTTGCAAACTCGCGGGGTCTTCTGGAGTCTGCACTTTTTTCCGGAAAGTAGGGGGCAACCGCGCGGCGCGCTGCGGACGGCCTGGCGGTCCGTCCCTACGAAAAACAACATAGCTTCCCACTGACCAAACCTCAAGGATCTTACCCCTTCATTACTGCGATGGGGACCAGTTTCGCGACTTTCCTGGCTAGTCCGGCGTTGTGAACCACATCCACTACCTGACTAACATCCTTATAAGCGTCGGGTTTTTCTTCAGTCAAGCCGGAGCGAGTTTGGCTCTTCACCAATATTCCTTTGCCCTTCATTTCCTGTAGGAGTTGTTCTGCCGAGGTTTCGCGTTTGGCCTGAGTGCGGCTCTTGGCCCGGCCAGCACCGTGGCAACAAGAGCCGAAAGTTTCCTTCATGGCCTGCTCTGTTCCCACAAGGACATAAGAGCAGGTTCCCATGCTGCCTGGAATCAACACCGGCTGTCCAATTTCGCGCAACAGGGTTGGGAGTGCGAAATGCCCTTTTGGGAAAGCCCGCGTCGCACCTTTTCGATGGACCAGAACTTCCTTTCGGATACTACCGATCTGGTGTTCCTCTCTCTTGGCAATATTATGGCAGACATCATAAATCACCTTCAGAGCCCCATTTCCAAGAATGCGATCAAAGGCCTGCCGCACCCAATGGGTGATCATCTGCCGGTTAGCGAATGCAAAATTAGCCGCCGCTGCCATGGCTGACAGGTAATTCCTTCCTTCTCTGGATGAGATGGGAACACAGGCAAGCTGGCGATCCACTACGGAGATCCCGTATCTCTTCATTGCCTCTTGCATTAAGTCCAGGTAGTCGGTGCACACCTGATGCCCCAGCCCGCGAGAACCGCTATGCATCATGACAACCGCCTGATCCAGGCGCAGCCCCAGTTTTGCCGCTATGGCCTCATCGTACACTTCATCCACTCTTTGAATCTCCAGAAAATGATTGCCAGAACCCAGCGTGCCCAGTTGGTCATGCCCACGATCCTTGGCGCGCGAACTCACCATTGAGGAGTCGGCTCCGGGGATCTTTCCGTAATCTTCAATACGCTCGAGGTCCTCTTCTTTCCCGTAGCCTTTTTTCACTGCCCACTGGGCGCCTTCGTGTAATACAGAGTCCAGCTCGGACTTCGAAACATCCAGTAAACCCCTTCGGCCTGTTCCGCAAGGGATATCCCTGAAGAGCTGGTTTAGTAAAGGTTCAAGCTTGGGCCGAACTTCGTCTGCACCCCAAGGAGATGCCAGCAAACGGACCCCGCAATTGATATCGAAGCCAACGCCTCCGGCTGACACGACACCATCCTCGAGATCCGCCGCTGCCACACCCCCAATGCAAAATCCGTAGCCCTGATGAGCATCAGGCATCGCCAAAGACCGACCCACCAATCCCGGCAGGGTGGCTACGTTAGCCACTTGATCTAACGTTTGATCTTTTTCAATTTGTCGGATGAGGGATTCGTTGGCGTAAATCAATCCCTCGATTTTCATTCCAATTTTGTAGGAGGTGGGAATGATGAAGCGATATTCGTCGATTCTCTTGAGCATGGCCTAAAAACTCTCCTGAAAATCGTTATCGTCGTCGCCCTCGTCCTCGTAATCGGTCTTGAAAACCGAGGACGACGACGAGAACGAGGACGAAGGCGAAACCTTGATTTTTCATCCCTCGTGGGGTGGCCGAGGGTGGCATGGATGGCTCCTCTGAAAATGACGTTCCCCCTCCTTGCACAAGGAGGGGGTCAGGGGGAGGTCTGCGAACTTCCAAGCACCCCCCCTCGTCTAAGGGGGGACGATTATTTTCATCCCTCGTGGCGCCGCGCAGCGGCATGGGGAACTTCCTTAAAAATATAAGCTACTCCTTTTGGCTACAATGGAAAATCTCAAATAAGCAATGGTAAATGGAAAATGATTTCGTGCTGTTGGCTCCAGATACCCA
>JBGOVH010000169.1:0-5898 GCA_041478005.1 Terriglobia bacterium
CCGTGACATTGACGGCTTTGGCAATTTTGATCTTGCCATAAAGAATCGCGTTCATGAGCTGCCGGTTGTATTTCATGACCGGGCACTGACCGGTCGTGAAGACATGGGATTTTGCCCAGCCCAGCCCGATGCGAATGCCCAGGTTTCCTACCTTGGCGTTGTCATCGACGCCGCCTGGATCTCCAGTCACGTACAATCCTGGAATACCTAGGGCCCCACCAGCCCGGGTGATTTCCATGAGTGAATTCAGCACGGTTGCTGGCGCCTCCCGTGCAGCGTCTTTACCATGGCCGCGCGCCTCAAAGCCCACCGCGTCCACAGCACAATCCACTTCTGGAACACCCACGATCTGCGCGATCTGTTCTGCAACCGATGCGCTCTTAGACACATCCACAGTTTCACAACCAAAACTCTTAGCCTGTGCCAGCCTTTCAGGGATCAAGTCACCCACGATGACGCAGGCAGCTCCCAACAACTGCGCGGCTGCCGCCGCGGCCAAACCCACGGGCCCGCCACCGGCGATGTAAACAATCGAGCCCGGCCCAACTCCCGCGCTGACGGCGCCGTGATAACCGGTAGGCAGAATGTCGGACAGGCAAGTCAGGTCACGAATCTTCTCCATGGCCTGGGCTTTGTTGGGAAATCTCAGCAAATTGAAATCCGCATAAGGGACCATGACGTACTCGGCCTGTCCTCCAACCCAGCCGCCCATATCCACGTATCCATAGGCCGCGCCAGGGCGGGCCGGGTTCACGCTGAGGCAAACCCCAGTGGCACGCTCCTTGCAATTGCGGCAACGGCCACAGGCAATATTAAAGGGCACGGAAACCAGGTCGCCAACTTTGATGAATTCTACATCGCGTCCCGCTTCAAGCACCTCGCCTGTGATTTCGTGCCCGAGGATGATGCCCGCAGGCGCAGTGGTTCGGCCTCGCACCATGTGCTGGTCACTGCCACAAATGTTGGTGGAAACAATCTTCAAAATGACGCCGTGCTCACATTTCCTATTTCCCAGAGTGAGTTTTGGGAAATCAATACTCTGGATTTCCACCTCTCCAGGTTTTACATAAGCTACTCCGCGATTACTGGCCATCGATGATTCCTCCTTGGTTTCTAAGTTAGGATTTAAAACATTTGAACACAAATCTAATGAGATGCTACGGCTGGAAATTGGTCAGGACAAGTCTCTGCACCTGACCAATTAATAAAACTATGAGAACAACTTCAACAGCGGAGTTCCTTTCACCAACTCACGTGGCTGGTTGAGATCATTGAGAATCATCATGTCCGGATCAATTCCCAACGTATAATAAACCGTCGCTACCAAATCGGTGGGATGAACAGGATTCTCTTTGGGAGAAGAACCAGTTTCGTCAGACTTCCCATAGAGCTCACCACGTTTTACGCCGGCGCCAGCAATCAAACTCGTATAGCAATAAGGCCAATGGTCACGGCCATCAGGCGCATTAGAGTTACCCGAGGTGCTCACACCCAGCCGGGGTGAGCGCCCGAACTCCCCTATCGCTACCAGCAACGTATCATTGAACAAGCCACGCTGATCCATATCCTCGATTAAAGCCGAAAGGGCTTTATCCAAGACGGGACAATGCAGATTCTTTAAGGGGCCGAAGTTGGCTGCATGCGTGTCCCAGGCATCAACCTCGGGATTTCCGTTGGCCACTGCCGGCCAATTCAGTTGCACGAAGCGAGTGCCAGCCTCCACCAAACGCCTTGCCAAAAGGGCGCCCTGACCGAAAGTGGTGCGACCATAACGGTCACGCACTGAAGCGGGCTCCTTTTCCAAATCAAAGGCATCGCGGGCCTTCCCGGAAAGCACGAGATCATAGGCTTTTTCGTAGTATTCGTTCAATGCATAAGAGCTGACCGCTTTCTCAAGTTCCGGCATCGAACCGTTGATGCCTTTTAACAGATGGAAACGATCCTTTAATCGTTCCGAAGAAACTTCGGAACGAAGTGTCAGATCTTCGGTTCTCACGCCCTTGTTGGGATCCTGATAGAGCCGGTACGGATCATAGGCCTTACCCAGGAATCCGGCTGTCCCTCCTTTGCCGATCACATTACTTTCCTGCAGAGGCCTTGGCATTTCCACAAAGGGCAGCATGACCTCCTTGGGAGGCTTCATCTTGGCGATGTGGCACCCCATGTGCGGGAAGTCGCGTGGGGACGGAGGCTCCAACTGGCCGGACGGTGAGACTTTGTCTGGCGGATACCCTGTCATCATTTGATAAATGGCGGCAGTATGATTGAAAAGGCCGACCGGCGTGTAGCTCATAGAACGAATCAATGTGATCTTATCCACTTGATTGGCCAGCAGCGGCATCGTTTCACTCAATTGAATTCCGGCCACCTTGGTATTGATGGGCTTGAATTCCCCGCGAATATTTGAGGGTGCATCCGGCTTGGGATCCCAAATATCCAGGTGGCTGGGGCCGCCTTGTAGGAAAAGGAGTATCACTGACTTGGCGTTGCCAAATGGCTTTCCCCGCTCGACTCCGTTGGCAGCTGAAGCCACTGCCTCCAAGGAAAAGAAATTGGGCAGACTCAATCCGAACAGCGTGGCCCCTCCCACACGCAGAAACTCACGCCGGGTTGGTCCGTCGCAACATCTTACGTTCCCTCCAGGGATGCTTAACATAGTGACCTCCTTGATCAATGGAAAAACTGGATGCGTGAAGAGTGAAACGTGAGGCGTGACAACGAGATTCGCGTTTCACGAATCACGTTTCACGAATCATCTACCAATCTCCAAATAATGAACTGTCAACTTGAATCCTTATTGTTATTAATGCGTGTATAAGCATCCAGACATGCCAATAAGTCGCTCCCTGAGGACGATCCTCACCCGGCCTTGTGAAGACTTATCAAGCCTTCACCCCTCATCCCTGAGGGGGAGGGCAGGGGTGAGGGGATGAGGGTAAGGTAAGCGCAATATCTCAGTCTACTTATCACACGCTTAAGCAAATATCACCGATTAAACAGAAACGCGTTGCTGTTCAGCAGCGCCCACATGAGATCCTGGGACTTTTCGACTCGATTGGGGCTGCTACCCAAGTACTTCAATCCCATCTCCATCTCTTTCGAGTCAGGGAGACGTGAATATGCGGCCAGGTAAAGTTCTTCGATCAACTTCTTATCCGGCGCCTTATCGATCACCAGCTTGGAGATGCGCCCTTCCGGGTCACCAATGGCATCGGCCACAAACGGTCCATTGATCAAATTCAAGGCTTGAGTCAAACTGACATCGCCACGGCGCTCGCACTCGCAGGCAGATTCCCGCTGGGGTCTTCCGAAGAGATCAAGGAATCCACCCATTCCAATTGTCGGATCAGGAAACTGAGCGGCTCGAAATCCCCTGGGGACATCCTTCAGGTTCAACTGCGTTCCCGCAACCACACTGATCGCGTCGAAAAGCGTTTCCGCTGGAAGCCGCCTTGGCATCGTGTGAGAAAAGTTGACTTCGTCACCCTTATTCCATTCATTGGTCTCGAAGCTGAGCTGGTACGTGCGCGAGTTGACAATGCTGCGCATAATGTGTTTTAAATCAAAATTATGGTCAGTTAAATCCTTGGTTAATGCTGCCAATAAAGGTTCGTTGCTGGAGGGATTGCCGGCCCGGATATCATCCACGGGATCGATGATGCCCCGCCCCATGAAATAACTCCAGACTCGATTGGACACTGATTTCGCAAAATAAGGATTATCTTTCGAAGTCAGCCACTGCACCAGGTCGCGGCGCCGGTCGTCGTCCGGTTTGATTGCATCCGAACTTCCAAACAGGTATTTGGGCTTCACCACCATGCCAGTCTTGGGATGCTTGGTATCATATTCATCCCTCTTTTCATAAACAATCTCTTCCTGGCTGTCGATGCCTTCCTTGACTCCAATGGCCGAAAAAAAGGCAGTCATCTGGTAATACTGGTTTTGCGTCCACTGCTCGAAGGGATGGTCGTGGCATTGAGCACAGACCATGCGGACTCCCAGAAACAACTGGGTTGTCGTTTCCATGGCGACCTTGGGCTCTTTGGCAACACGGAAGAAATTGGCAGCTGGATTTTCAAAGGTGCTGCCTTTCGCCGTCAGAAGTTCTCGCACCCACTGATCATATGGCTTGTTTTCAGCAATCGACTTGCGAATCCAATCTCGGTAGATCCATACGCCTTTGTCCCCGACAAGTTTCCGGTTATTCTGGAAAAGGTCTCCCCACTTGACAGCCCAATGATCCACGAACTCCGGACGGGCCATGAGCTTTTCAATCCATTGACTGCGCCTGGCGCGACTTTCAGCCGGATCGTTCAAAAAGGCACGAACCTCTTCGGGAGTTGGAGGCAGGCCAATCAAATCCAAATAGACGCGGCGTAGAAATTCGGTATCAGAAGCAATCTTGGAGGGAAGGATTCTCAGCTTTTTGAGCTTTGCATCAACGTGACGATCAATGTAATTGAATTGAGGCAACTGAACCCATTGAAAATCTGGGCGATCCTCCAGCACGGTGACGTTGGTCGCAACAAATTTCCCTGCATAACGGACGAGCAGAGCCGCTTCGCCTTTACGTAATGAAGTCAAATACCCATCCTGAGTGACCTCGGCCACTGTGGGAGTGTTGCTGGTGAAATTAGCTTCTCGGGTGACATCGCGGGTGCCGCCGTCTCGGTAATGGGCAACGACAAGCATTTGCTGGGAAAGACCGTGCTTATTCATCAAGATTTCTTTTGGCATCACCTCTAATTGGTCAACCTTAGAAGCCTCGGGATCACCAAATGGAGTCCCATCGGAAATCCACTGCAATATCGTGTTGTAGTAACGCGACTCCAGGTCAATGCGTAACCCACCCCCATGGGCTACTTGCATAGTAGGCTTGGCGAGCATAAGACTTCGAGGCGGATCAACGCGGTTCGTGCGGCGGCCGGCGATGTCCTGAACCAGCATTTGATAGTCAAATTCGGGATCATATCCTCGCAAGGAAAGCTTGAATCCGTTCTTTCCCTTGGCAGCGCCGTGACAGGACCCGGAGGTACAACCCACTTTGTTCAAAATCGGAGCAACATCCCGTACAAACACTACCGGTTTCGATTTTGACAAGCCACGAGTCGTCACGGGCACTTGGGCCTCAAGGCCTTCGGCCTGAACTTTAATCTTCGTATCTCCTTCTTTGAGTGGGGAGAGGTAGCCCTCTGTGTCGAGGGAAACATGTTCATCCATGGGCACAACTTTGGCGCTGCGCGAGAGGTCTCTAGTCCCCCCATCTGCCGTTTTGCCGATGATCAAAAGTCTGCGAGATTCACGGCTGTCCGTGAATTCAATCTTAGCAGGTTGAATTTGCAGTTCCACGACCTTGTCGTTCGAGACGGGTTTGGCAGTGACAGTCTGCTTTACCGAAGTCCCTCGGCCAGGTGGGTTATTGGCCGTCGCCGCACCTGCAAACGCTGCAACCGCCGGAAAAAGAAAAATGATTAAGATCGCCAGGAAACTATTTGATTCCAGAGATAATTTCCGCTGCATAAATCGACTCCCCAAATTATTCATGAACGTGTCCTTAGAAATCCTGCGATTCTCCATTAACCCAGCGCTGAGAAGCGCGGGGTTCTAGGCGCGAACCCAGAGGTGAAACGGCCCGGCGGTTGCCGGGCCGTTTCTTATTGCGCTAGGCCAGGTGCCGCGCCAGAAAAGCCACGGTCCGGTCGAATACGAGGTCGAGTTCCGGCGTACTGCCGGCCCACGGATGCCGTGCGCCAAACACGTGATTGCCCTCTTCCACCACCAGGAGCTCCGTCGCTGGAGATCCTGACCGCTCCCGGAGCGCTGCCGCGACCTCGACCGGTATCGTCGCATCCGCCGATCCGTGAACCAGCAGCCAGGGCACGGTGAGCCGGCCGGCCG
>JBGOVH010000506.1:0-3167 GCA_041478005.1 Terriglobia bacterium
CTTAGAAAGATTGGTAGATTGATTCGCTGAGGGCGGCGCCGGCTTGAACAAAAACGGCAAAACGATTGCTGGAAGCCGTCCGAAGAAACGACGCCGAGTTAGGTAGGACTCAGGGAAAATATTGAGGGGCATTATGAATGATTAGTATCTAAGCGACGAGATGCTGAATGACTCGTCCCGGTGAGGCCGGGGATGGAAGATCGAGCCAGTGCGCCATAGTGGCGGCAATGTCCGGCAAGGTTGCCGTCGGAAGATCCGCAGAGGCCGGTTCTCTGGAGCCAGGTAATAACGCCAGCATCTCATCCACACCCTCAGCAAGCAAAAGGAACAGAGTTTTTTGACGGTAGGGAGGACCTTTCTGAGTGTTCAGCCAAATGTAGTAGGACAACAGTTCCACATCAATGAATGACCCCAGGGGATCCTCAAGAATCGGGATTTGGTCTGTGGTGCGAGGTTTGGAAAAAAGGAGAAGACTGCTAAAAGGCTTCATTTTGTCGCGCACGCCAAAGCGGGCAACCAGCATCCGTGGCTGAGCCCGTTTGATGGCTTGAACAGCCGCCCATTCGACAAAACTGTTATTCATAAATAGGGTGCCGTTACCAGCAAGAAAAATATCCCGGAGAAAAGCGAGAACCACTTCACTTGTATAGAAAGTGAGCCCTTCCTGAGGTGTGATCTTAAGCGTCCTCGCGTAGGCAGCAAGTTCCAGTGGTCCAGAAATTCCGCTTTGTACTTTTGCGTACAGTGTCTTTGTCAGTTGATCCCGATAACTCCGGAGCCGGTCGAAGCTCATTCCGGTGGCATATCCGATGGGCTGTTCTTTTTTAGCGCTCTTTTCGCACAACCCATGGAGGGCATCACCGGCCTCCACGATCCAGCAATCCAACGGAGAGTTCTTGCTGGAACCCTTAAAGATGGGGGGCGGAGCGAGCCCATCACTTCCCATTTCTTCTGGATGACCCGTAAACAAGGCGCTCAAGAAGGCTTCGGAATGACTCGCGACATTCAGGTCAAGTGGAATTCGAATACCGATCTCTCGAAATCGTTTCCACAGCTTGTCACGCTCAATGGCAATTCCCTTACCATATAGGATGACAACAAGCCGATGAGTAGTGTCCCCGGCATAAAGTTGCGACTCCAAAATCGGTTGCAGCTTCTGGAAGATCCCATCAATTTCATGTCTCCAGCTTGATAATAATCCTTCTTTCCGAAGAAGCGTTTGAGTGCGGTCCTGAAGCGTTTTGGGGTCATCCGTCGTAACCTGACCGCAGCCGGCCTGCATCTCCAACTTTGCCAACCCACCGAACATTGACTCGAATTCTGAGGCCGTGAATGCGCCGAGTTGACTTAGCAGAATCCGAAAGTAAGCCTTCTCGGGTTCAAAAAGAGTGGACCACTTTTCAAACTCGAGAAGAATGGAAACCAAAAAGGTTCTAGGACACCTGTCGAGGATACTCTGATTCTTTTGAACCAGCTCTTGAGCTTCTCCCGTTATTCCTGAATAGAGACGCATGGTCGTTAGATCAATTGTTTAGCCACAGAGACGCGGAGACACAGAGACGAAATAGCCGTCGAAGATCTGTTGAGCAATTTGAGGTAGCCACGCTGAGTGCTTTCTGTAAGGCGTGGGCATTCTGTTCCACCGTGAAAAACCACGGCTCGCTGCGCTCACCTTGGCTACCAAAACTTTCCCCGAAACGGAACCATTACGATCGCAACTTTTCAACTTTTTTCTCTGTGTCTCCGTGTCTCTGTGGCTATTCAAATTGCCAACTCCACCAGTGGTTTCCCTTCGCACTCAGGCATTTTGAAACCCAGGATTTTCGCAACTGTTGGAGCAATGTCGATAGACTGTACTGGGCGTTCTGAAGCTGTCCCCACTGGAACTCCTGCGCCCAGGGCAAGCATCCAGAGCCGCCGGCAAGATTCGTCGCCACTGCGGTGATTTGCGAAGCCATTGCCACTGATGTCGCCATCTCGTCCCATTTCGGGAATCACCAGGAGAGTGGTGCGATCGCGATAAAGCGGCAAAGACTGAGCGTGCTCCCAGAGTTCGTAAACCAGGCGATCGGTTCGGCGAATGGCCTCGAGGTAGAGAGAATAGGCGCCGTAATGAGCAATATCGATGTCCCAGAAGTTCACCAGTAGCGCGGAAGGCGCAAAGCGAGTCATAATCTCCTTGGTCATGAAGAAGGTGAGCTCATCCCCGCTGGCAGGAACTCGGGGATTGTCAAAGAATTCCAGGAGTGACTTGGCAAGGCTCTCCTTCAATTCACGGCCAAGCTTGCGACCAGACTCATACACCTGCCAGCCATAGCCCTCGTACCCTTCGTCCAGAGCCGACAACATCTGGTCTGCCAGAGCTTGTCGATCTTCAACTCCGGGTCCTTTCTCGGTGGCAACGGCAGCCTTGATGGTTTCGATGAGAAGCTGTTTGGGGAGGATCACATTGGCAGAATAGGGATCTCCGTAGTTCCGGAGCTTGCTTCCCCCCATAAGGCTAAAGCTTTTGTTCGTGGCAACGACCCAGGTTTCTTCGGGAGGCAATCCATGCTCTTTGCGGAAACACTCAAAGACGGTCGGAGTGGACGGAGCCTCGCTCCCGTGTGAATCCACCTTTTGCCAACATCCCGTGGCCAATGCGGCAGTCGAGTTGAAATGACCAGTAATCCCTTCGTTACGGACTGCCGGGTAGAAAAGTCCTTTGGGGAACAGGTCCGAAGTTAGATGCGGAATATTGACCCAGCCTTCGGGAGCAAAGGTATCCTCATACCGCACACCGCCTCCAAAGGTCACAATGATGGTACGGTTCCCGGGCTTGCGGACCTCTTTTGCTTTTTGGGCGAATCCTCGACGAGTTAGAAGGTGGCTCGCCAGAAAGGCAGCGGCCCAGCGCAAGAAATCGCGCCGGCGACCGATCTCCTTAATATTATCTGAAAGGAACTTACCGTTAGACAACGACATGGCCTTCTTCGGACATTGGGAAGAGCTAAGCAGGTTTCTTTTGCCGCCCGCGTCAATACTCCAGAATCTCTCCGCCTTTTATCTTCCTTGTCTCACCGGGAAAATCTAATGGGTGGTCAACTCCCGGTTCAATATCACCGTTTTGAGAATAGTAAGGCCAGGTATCCGCAACGACTCCCTGACCCCCATGGTCTATCAATGTC
>JBGOVH010000158.1:0-6135 GCA_041478005.1 Terriglobia bacterium
ATTATCCGCGAACCTGTATTCCTGCTGAAGACGATGTGCGACCATAACACCAACAGCATCGTCACTCATAACGAGATTGCCGATACCGAGAACCAGAACTGATTTATGTGGAGGTACTGTTTTCATGAATAATCCTTTCAAATTCCTATTGGGAAGCTCGAACCAAAATTCTCTGTCAGATGAGGGTGCCAGGCAAGCGTAAAATCAGCGTCGCAGTAATGCGTTAGAAAGCGAGAAAGAATTGGATTCCGCCGTGGTTCCGCCGCCCGGTGTACGGAAGGGCTTGGCCCTTTCCAGCAAGCCGAAGGCTTGCCCCTGGAATTTGGACGTTTTCTCTGGGGACAGAAAGGGGGATTTCGTCGTCGCCCCCGGTTTTCAAAGCCGATTACGATGACGATTTTCAGCCATTGGCAGAGCCGAAAATCTTGCCCTTAAGTTATAATGTTCGTTGAATCGAAACTGTCGGAATCTTTCCTTCCGCTTGGCCCAATTAGGATCACCCTTCAAAGCTCATGAAACACGATTCTTTATTCTCTTTAATCACCTTCCATTGTCTCTTACGGCAGGTGTTGGGACTTATGGGTATTTGGATCATTACTGTTTCAATGACCCCAGCACAGGCTCCTGTGAGTTTCTACAAGGAGGTCCGGCCCATCCTGGAGCAGCGCTGTCAGGTGTGTCATTCATCGGAGAAGGATAGGAATGAGTTGGCCCTCACCAGTTACGCCGGAATACAGAAAGGGGGCAAAAGCGGCCCTGCAATAGTACCGGGCAGACCTGAAGAAAGTCTCCTTATCAAACAGATTAGTGGTGACAAACCACAGATGCCAAAGGTGGGTTCGCCTCTCCAAGCGCGAGAGGTGGAGCTAATTCGACTGTGGATTTCGCAGGGCGCCAAAGATGACACTCCGTCCAAGGAACGAACGGACGCCGGCGTTTGGTGGTCTCTGAAGCCGTTGATTCGGCCGCAAGCGCCCGACGTCAAGTCTGCTTGGGTACGGACGCCAATTGATGCGTTCATCCTGTCGAAGCTGAAGGAAAAAGGGCTCGCGCCTTCAAAGGAAGCTGACCGGCGGACGCTGATACGGCGCCTGACCTATGACTTGCATGGTCTTCCCCCGACACCGAAAGAAATCGAAGACTTCCTGGAAGACAAATCTCCAAACGCATTCGAGAAGCTAGTGGATCGTTTGCTGGATTCGCCACGCTACGGTGAGCGCTGGGGCCGGCATTGGCTGGACGTGGTGCATTATGGGGAATCACACGGCTACGATAAGGATAAGCCGCGTCGAAATGCCTGGCCCTATAGAGACTATGTGATTCGTTCATTCAACGAGGATAAGCCTTATGCCCGATTTGTTGAGGAACAGCTCGCTGGAGATATTCTCTTTCCGGATGACCCACAGGGTATTGTGGCTACTGGCTTCATTGCTGCGGGCCCGTGGGACTATGTCGGGCACGCGGAGCTGCGAGAGGATACCGTTGACAAGAAAATCTGCCGCTTGCTCGATCGTGACGACATGGTGATGACCGCAATATCCACCTTCGTCAGCATGACAGTGCATTGCGCACGCTGTCATGACCACAAGTTCGATCCCATCAAGCAAGCAGACTATTACAGCCTCCAAGCCGTTTTTGCCGGCGTTGATCGCTCCGATCGGCCCTACGACCTGGACCCAAAAACTCATTTACTTCGCCGCCCCTTGCTCGAAAAGCAGCGGGAAATCAAAGTTGAAATGCAGCCTTTACTCGATCTCGCTGAAAAAATAACCAGTCCTGAGGTCCAAAACCTTGACGACCAAGTCAAGGAACTCAGAAGAAGACTATCTGACTTGCCAAAGCCCGAAGATAAGAATGCACCCGATCGACAGTCTCTTGATCAGCAGCGGCAGGCAATACAGAAGGAAATTGATCACTCGCTAGAGCGTCGCACAGCTCTGGTACGCTCGCTGCTCGATGAATCTGCAAAAACTCGATTGTCCAATCTCGAAAACAAACTTGCTGAAGTTGACCAGCTCCTGAAGGAATTGCTAAAGCCACAACTAGTCTATGCTGCAGCTAACTTTTTTGAACCTTCTATTAAATTTGTCCCCGCCTGGAGGCCTCGCCCCGTGTACCTTCTTCAGCGCGGTAACGTGGAGACACAAGGGGAGCTCATGTCTCCCGGCGCCATCTCCTCGGTTCCTGGAGTAGAATCACGATTCAAGATCGCCCATCCGGATCAAGAAGGAGAGGGTCGTGCTGCCCTGGCAAAATGGATCGTTGACTCACATAATCCGCTGACCTGGCGATCCATTGTAAACCGGATCTGGCAATACCACTTCGGTGCCGGCATTGTAGACTCTCCCAACGATTTTGGCAAAATGGGTTTCCCACCAACCCATCCGGAACTGCTCGACTGGTTGGCGGCAGAGTTTCTCGAACAGGGGGACTCATTTAAGAAGATGCACCGGCTGATTCTCAACAGCGCGGTCTATCAGCAAGCTTCCAACGACAATCCCGAATATTCCAAAATCGATTCCGGAAACCAGTATCTCTGGCGCATGAACCGCTGGCGCCTCGATGCCGAATCGGTTCGAGATTCAGTCCTCTATGTCAGCGGAAAGATGGACCTGACCATGGGAGGACCGTCGGTTGAGCAGTTTTTTTTCAAAGACGACCACTCACCGATATACGACTATAGCCGCTTCGATTCTGACAGTCCTGAAAGTTATAGGAGGAGCGTCTACCGTTTCATCGTGCGCAGTGTTCCCGATCCTTGGATGGAAAGCTTCGATTGCCCCGATGCTTCCCTCCTCTCCCCGAAGCGCAGTACAACTCTCACAGCGCTGCAGGCTTTGGCATTGCTCAATGATCCTTTGATCATGAAGCAGTCGGAACACTTTGCGCGGAGGCTAAGAAATTCCAACAACGAACTCTCGGGCCAAATCGAGGAGGCTTTCAAACTTGCACTTGGCCGGCTGCCAAGTCACGGTGAGTTAGAATTACTCAAAGCGCATGCTCAGAAACATGGGCTGGAAAACGTTTGCCGCCTGATTCTGAACAGCAATGAATTTATGTTTGTGGATTGAAGCCAGCGCAGCTCTTACTGTTTCTCCCAGCAGATTACCATGACCCCTAAGCATCAATGTCCCTCTCAACAATCGCCTCTAGATCCGATCTCAGCGATGGACCGGAGACAATTCTTGTGGAATTGGGGCGGTGGTCTGGGTGGGATCGCGCTGGCCCATTTGTTGGGTCATTCTGGCCTTTTGGCGAACACCGAGACCCGTCCGGAGTTGAATGGTGGTCTCCATCATCGCGCCAAAGCCAAACGGGTGGTCCAACTTTTCATGTCGGGTGCAGCCAGCCAGGTGGATACTTTCGATTACAAGCCCACTGTGATCAAACGAAGCGGGGAAAAGTTTGATCCAGGCGGGAAGGTGGAACTGTTCCAAAGCGATCCTGGGCCTGTTATGAAAAGCCCCTGGGATTGGAAGCCTTATGGTGAATGCGGCAAGTGGGTGAGCAGCCTGGTTCCACACCTGGCCACTTGTGTGGATGAAATCGCCTTCCTGCATTCCATGATTTCCAAATCGAATGTTCACGGTCCAGCCACTTTCATGCAGAACAGTGGATTCGTTCTTCCGGGTTTTCCCAGCATGGGAGCCTGGATTTCATACGGACTGGGCAGCTTGAACAACAACCTGCCGACCTTCGTAGTATTGCCGGATGCGCGCGGGTTTCCTCCCAATGGCCCGGGAAACTGGACCACCGGCTTTCTTCCGGCGTCGCATCAAGGGACGATGATCCGCATCGGGAGGCCCAATCCCATCCACGACCTGTTTCCGCCCGAGTCGGCTAAATTCATTACGGCCTCCAGTGAGAGCGAAGGACTGCAACTTTTGGAAAGACTCAACCGGGTGCACATGAATGGACGCGAGGGTGATTCACGGCTGGAGGCCCGCATCCGCTCCTACGAGATGGCCGCAAGGTTGCAGCTGAGTGCCCCCGAAGTCCTGGACATCACTGAAGAGTCAGCGGCCACTAGAAAACTCTATGGCCTGGACGAACCCGTTACTGAAGACTTCGGCCACCGATGCCTGATTGCGCGCCGTCTTTTGGAACGGGGTGTTCGCTTTGTTCAGGTCTGGAGTGGCGCTGATAATGGGTTCCCGCGGCGCAACTGGGACAGCCACGAAGACATCGCTAAAGATCACGCAGAAATGGGTACAAGTATGGACCGGCCGGCAGCGGCATTGATTAATGACCTCAAGGCGCGAGGCTTGCTGGAAGATACCATTGTCTACTGGACAACCGAGTTCGGTCGTATGCCTTGCAGTCAGGGCGGGAAGGGACGCGACCACAACCCTTTCACTTTTACCTCCTGGCTCGCTGGAGGTGGGATTAAAGGTGGGATCACCTACGGAGCCAGTGACGAGTGGTCCTATAAGGCTCTTGAAAATCCTATTTATTGCTACGACGTTCATGCCACAGTCTTGCACTTGTTGGGAATTGATCATACCCGGCTAACCTTCCGCCACAATGGCATTGACCGTCGCCTTACAGATGTTCACGGCCAGGCGATTCAGGAAATTTTGGTTTGAAAGGAATCTCTCCCCGTTGTTAAATGGACCTTATCTTAGCCTCTATCGATCGCTCTCCCGTCTTATCCCTCGCGAACAACTCATCTATGACGAACTCCGAACATTGGTCTATGGTGCGGATGCCAGTTTCTATCGCCTGATCCCCAAACTGGTAGTGAGAGTCGAATCAGAAGAAGAAGTCATCTGCGTCATAAGGGAATGCCGAAACCTAAAGCTCCCTTTTACCTTTCGAGCCGCAGGAACCAGCTTGTCCGGGCAGTCCCTGAGTGATTCGGTTTTGATTCAGTTGGGTATAGGCTGGAGAGGCATGAGGATTCAAAACGAGGGCTTGAAGATCACCTGTCAGCCGGGAGTCATCGGCTCGCATGCCAATATCCGATTGCTGCCTTATCAGAAAAAGATAGGTCCTGACCCTGCCTCCATCAACTCGGCCATGATCGGCGGTATTGCAGCCAATAACTCGAGTGGCATGTGCTGTGGCACGGCCCAAAACAGTTACCACACAGTGGCGTCTATGAAGATTATTTTCAGTGACGGGTCCACTTTGGACACTGGCAGCTGCGAGAGCCGCAAACAGTTTTCTGATACTCATCCTGAAATGATTGTCCGCATTGGTCAGTTGGCCCGTTGCACCAGGGAGAATGCAATGCTCGCCGGGCGTATTCACCGCAAGTTCAAAATGAAAAACACCACCGGCTACAGTCTCAATGCCCTGGTCGACTTTGAGGATCCGATCGATATTATCGAGCACGTGATGATTGGGTCGGAAGGTACGCTGGGGTTCATTTCCGAGATTACTTATCACACGGTTCCCGAACTTCCTGCAAAGGCCAGCTCATTGATGCTTTATCCGGACATCAAAACAGCCTGCGAAGCGACCACGCTGCTGAGACGCCTTCCCGTGGCGGCCGTGGAAATCATGGACCGGGCAAGCTTGCGTTCGGTGGAAGCAAAAACCGGAATGCCAGCCTTTCTTAAAGACCTGGAGAGTGGTGTGGCGGCTCTGCTGGTCGAAACACGGTCAGAATCTCCTGGGCAGTTACAGAGGCAAATTGACGAAATCATCGAGGCTCTCAAAACTCTTTCAACTGTTCTCCCGCTCACGTTTACCGAAGATAAGACGGAATACACCCAGCTATGGAACATTCGCAAAGGCCTTTTTCCTTCTATTGGGGCCATTCGTGAAATTGGGACGACGGTCATCATTGAAGACGTTGCTTTTCCAATTGATCGGCTGGCGTCCGCAGGCCTGGATCTGCAGGAATTGTTCCGCAAGCATGGATATGCCGAAGCCATCATCTTTGGTCATGCCCTGGAAGGAAACCTGCATTTCGTTTTCACCCAGGACTTCAACAAGGAATCAGAGGTGCGCCGCTACCAGGCGTTTATCGACGACTTGACCCAGTTAGTCGTGCACACCTACGACGGCTCTCTGAAGGCTGAGCACGGAACCGGAAGAAACATGGCGCCATTCGTAGAATTGGAGTGGGGAGCAGAAGCGTACAAGTTGATGAAAGAGATCAAGGCGATTTTTGATCCAGAGAATCTC
>JBGOVH010000430.1:0-3593 GCA_041478005.1 Terriglobia bacterium
AAGTGTGGGGAATGTTTGGAACCGTCAGCTGAATTGCCCTAAGCTTCTCGTCGCATGCCTTAAGCTGTTCGTCCAACGCTTTGATCCTGGCTGAGACTTCCTTCATTTCGGCAATCTTTGGGTTGGCATCTTGTTTTTGCTTCTTCAGCACCGTAATCTCGTCATTGGTGCGGTTGCGAAGATTTCTGAGAGTTTCAGTCTCGACAATCAAGCGCCTTCGCTCCAGATCAAGCTGCTCGAATTCATCGAGTGCAACATCGATTCCCCGTTGCTGCATTTTTAGCCGAACCAATTCCAAGTGATCGCGAATGAAGGAGAGATCGAGCATAGAATGAAAAAGTCCTTGTAGGAATTTAAGTTCATGAAGCGAGCGCTTCACGAAGTCTCATTATCCCCAACACTACCGCGGGGATTTGGAGTTTGGGCATTTTGGAGCGCGGCAGCTTGCTGCCGCTTTCTGGATCACAGTCGATCCGCAGCCTAGGCGTAAATCCCGCGCTCGCGAATGGTGAAAGCCACACGATCGATGGCCAGCATGTAAGCGGCGATGCGCATATTGACGTTGTGCCGGTCAGCATAAGCCACTACTGTGTCAAAGCTATTAACCATAATTTCTTCCAGGCGGTCATTGACTGTTTTCAGGTTCCAGAAGTAGCCCTGGCGATCCTGAACCCATTCAAAGTAAGAAACCGTGACGCCGCCCGCGTTTGCCAGGATATCGGGAATAATGAAAATCTTCTTATCAAAAAGAATCTCATCTGCCCGGGCCGTGGTCGGTCCGTTTGCCCCTTCACAAATGATCCTGGCCTGAATGCGATCCGCATTACGGCTGGTGATCTGATTCTCAGTTGCAGCTGGGAGCAGAATGTCACAGGGTTGCTCAAGGATCTCCTGGCCGGAAATCGGTTCTGCGTCGGGGAATCCGACAACGGTTTTTTCGTCCTGATAATAAGACAGCAGCCGGGTGATATTCAGGCCCAGAGTGTTTATGATTCCGCCGTGGATGTCGGAAACCCCAATCACTCTGTAGCCGGATTCATAGAGGATACGGGCGGCCATGGAACCCACATTTCCAAATCCTTGGACTATCACCCTTGTGTTTTCTCGCTTCCACCCCATGCGGGAAATCGCCCGGTCACAGACGATCTTACATCCCCGGCCCGTGGCCTCGCGCCGACCGAGTGAACCCCCCAGGTCGAGAGGCTTTCCGGTGACTACCGCGGTGACCGTGCGGCGCACGTGCATTGAATAAGTATCCATGATCCACGCCATTATTCTTTCGTCTGTATTAATATCAGGCGCCGGGACGTCCCGCTCGGGACCTATGATGTCAATGAGAGATGCGGTGTATCGGCGTGTGATTTTCTCCAACTCCGCATCGGAGAGTTTTGAGGGATCACAGATGATTCCTCCCTTGGCTCCTCCAAACGGGAGATTCACTACAGCGCACTTCCAGGTCATCCAGGCGGCTAAAGCCCGCACCTCATCCAGGGTCACGTCTGGAGCGAAACGAATACCACCCTTCCCAGGACCTCGAGCAAAACTGTGCTGGACACGGTAACCCTTAAAGACTTTCAGCCTCCCGTCGTCCATTTGAACAGGAATCGCAACGCAGATTTCACGGTCCGGAGTGAGCAATATTTGATAAAGGCCTTCATCAAGGTTCAACTTCTCAGCTGCGATATTGAACCGCTGGACCATGGCCTCAAAAGGGTTGGTTTCCTTTTGATCCTCGAGCTTCTCCATAGATTCTCCTCCAATGGATCGGAAGTGCTTCATTTACTCCCCGCTAGTATAGAAGAGGCCAGAAAAGAATCAAGCTGGATTGCTGTGGTTGGAATGCCCATCCACGAACTGGCGAGGGCTTCGCCATTGACTGGAGATTGGACATTTTGAAATTCACATGGAGAACACAGTAGTGACAGGCATTCCTGCCTGTCAAAATCTTCACCGAAACAGCCGAAGACAGGCAAGAATGCCTGTCTCCACCGGAAATGTCCAAACTCCAGGCAAGCGCTTGGCCCTTGATATCCCGGATCACACGTAGTTGGAGGGCCGAGCTCCGCGAGCCGATTTGGCCGCTTCGTAGAATTCATGAACGAAGCACAAAGTTTGCGAGTAGTCTGAGTTCTGAGTCTGGAAACCAGATGAAAGGCTTCTCAAGTGGCAACTTGAATTTGATGGCCAGGATGATTTGAAGAGGTCATCCATTCTGCATAGTTTTGCAGCTTAAAAAGGGAGGGATCGCTCAGTATTTCAGAAACTAAATGAGTGTGTAACGCGTGGCCAGCTTTGTGGGCGACAATCCGGCCGATGAAGGGCTTCCCAATTAGGGAGAGGTCTCCGATATTGTCAAGAATCTTATGGCGCACAAATTCATCCTCAAATCTCAAAATGTCATTGAGAATTCCCGTTTCGGTCAAAACAATCGCATTGTCTAGCGTCCCGCCAC
The DNA here is from genome assembly GCA_041478005.1 of Terriglobia bacterium. Classification (GTDB taxonomy): domain Bacteria; phylum Acidobacteriota; class Terriglobia; order Versatilivoradales; family Versatilivoraceae; genus JBGOVH01. The sequence continues at coordinate 2,453 of JBGOVH010000430.1, forward strand.
GGACAAGTCCATTTCTGCGCAATTCTTCCACTTCGTGATAAAAACCGAATGTCCTGGCTGGAGCTATGTCCCTGGAAAAAGCTTTTGGCGAGGCTTCAAACTCAAAGGCTTGACTTCGAATGAGAGGGTGATTGAATTCTATGGAGTAACTAATCTGAAAACTGTCAGCCGGAAAAACATCGATTCTCTTGCCACGCACTTCAAGGTGCAATGGCTTCTGTATTACCAGGTATCGACGCCGGACCTTCTGCTTCATGAGACCAACCCTTTCAATCTGGGTGACAAACTCCAAAGCACTTCCATCGAGAATTGGAACTTCCAGGTTGTCAATTTCGACGATCGCGTTATCGATGCCGTAAATATAGAGTGAGGACAGCAAGTGTTCTACCGTGGAAATCAGGACTCCTTGCTTCATCAACGTCGTCGCATAGGAGACCCGAGCCACATTCTTGATCGTGGCTTCAATTTGGAAGTTGTCAAGGTCAACTCTCCGGAAGAGTACGCCTGTGTTGGGGGGGGCGGGGAGGACCTTGAGATTGACCTGCGCGCCTGTGTGCAAACCGACCCCTGAAAAAGATATGGCGTCTGAAAGAGTTTGCTGGTATTCCAAAAGGCCCCCAATTGATTTATTGATGATCGGCAGGAAGGATACCCAAAGAAAGCTGGAAAGCAGTTCTGTGTCCATGAAATCTATTCGATTCTAAGTAATTTAGAATGAGTAGATTGACTCGTGGAGAGTTCCATTTTGTTTGGCAGACTGTCTCATCGATACAACAATCAAGCCCGCAGTGTGTTGAAACTACATCACTTTTATTGCTAGTCGCCATCGAGTTTTGGAAGGCTGAGATCAAAGACCGGCTCGCAAAGAAAGAGAACTAGAATAATCCGGTTAAGGGGTTGACTTTCGTAAGAACTGTTATAAAATAAAAATCCGACCGAATTAGTCGGATATGGATTGACCTATGCTAAAGCTTTCGAAAAAAGTGGATTACGGTTTAATGGCCTTGATGCATCTGGCACGACATAATGAGCGAACCTCCTGGAGTGCACGGGAAATTGCAGAGCATTACGACATCCCCGTAGAACTTCTTGCCAAGATACTTCAAAAGCTGGTTCAAAAAGGCCTGCTCGTGTCTCAGCA
>JBGOVH010000426.1:0-3628 GCA_041478005.1 Terriglobia bacterium
AGCGACCGCACCCAAAAGAAACTTGCGACATTGTGACCGAATTTGAGACAAGTTCCGCTGAAGAAGCTGAACTGCAACTCATTCCAGTTCCTCCTAATTGGCTGTTCTCATAGAGGTTAGTAAACCTTTCATTTTTGGTTATCGATCTGATTATGTGAGAAGGGTATTCGAACTTAGCAGTCAGGCATGGCTGAAAATTTAGGAGAGAAAAAAATGGATCCCAAAACAAATAGGCTACTCCAGCAAGCTGGCAAATACATTCTGTTGGGCAAGCTGAACCTGGCCCTGGAACAGTATCTGAAATTGAGCGAAATGGAACCGGAAGACACTACTATCATTAATACAATAGGGGACCTTTATGTTCGTTTGGACGACAAGGAAAATGCACTCCTTTGGTATCAAAAGCTAGCCGAGACTTTTAAATACCGTGAGTTGCATTCTAACGCTACCGCAACATATCGGAAAATCCTGAAGCTCTCTCCAAAAAACCAGGAAGCAATGATGCAACTTGCTCAGCTTTACGAACGTCAGGGAGAAAAAGCCCTGGCTAAGTCTCAATATCAAATGATTGCCAAGATTGAGATGAGTTTGGGAAAGAATGATCACGCAGTCTCCCTCTATCAGAAAATCTGCAGATTAGATCCGACTTGTTCTGAAAGCTCGACAACGCTGGCTCAGAGTCTAGAGCTTACCGGAAAGCGAGAAGAGGCTATGAATGCATACCTCCAAAGTGCCATTCTTCTCTCACAACAGGGAAACATTTCGGGAGCAACTTCTGCCGCTGAAAACATTTTTCGAATGAATCCCAAGGAAAAAGAATTCGTCAAGTCCTTTTTCTTGCTTTTGCAAAGAATAGATTTGACTGAGCGAGGATTGGAATTCTTGCAGTCACTCACCCTCAATGAAAATCCTGAGTTCCAACTTATCCTGTCTGAAGTGTTCTTGAAAGAAGGGAATCTGGGGGCCGCACAAAAGCTTCTCCAAGGGGGGGTTCGAAATAACCCGAGTCTCTATGCTCCCTCAATAAAGTTGCTGGAATCTCTGATTGCCAGAAAAGAACTGGATGCAAGTTTGGAATTGATCGAAGCGGTTTTCGACACTTCGATCCGCTTGCAGGATGAAATTACACTAAAGATGCTTCTGGATTCTCTGGCCGAGTTAGATGAAAACAACATTCGGATATTGAAGGCTCTAACTACCATTCTCATTCGCATGAATGACAAAGAGAAATTGGAAGGGTATCTGAGGAAACTAGTAATTCTTCAGCTCCAGCAAGGCGACATCCAGGATGGGCGGGAAAGCTTGAACACGCTGGTGGTACATGGACAATCCAGTTTTCACCTGGATCTTCTCAATATGATCAATGAGGCCACGATGGATGAAAACCCCGAGGCTTTGAAAGAGACAGTCCAGAATGTGATTCAGGCTATCAATAGGGGTTGCATGGAGAAGGAAGGGACTTTCGCCAATTTCGCGCTGGCTCTAGGGGTATCCGAACTTGACCTGGGGATGGGGATGCTGGAAATGGAAGAGGAGTTCATTCATGAATCAACCCGGTAGGGAGGTCCCCCTCTCAAAACCTTCCCATGTCATCATCGTACTCAGTTCGGACATATCCATCCACTGCCGTGCTCGCCCCCACAACCGCTAACTTGGTGGCTCGGTTCTGCTGCTGAGAGACCGAAACGTCAAGAAAGCCAAGCTTCATAACCCAGAGATGAAATGATACAATGCTGATCTTAAATGGTTTTGTTATTCTCCAGGAGGGAGCATCCATGGCGGAGAAAGGGGGTTCGCGGAGAGACTTTCTAAGAATGGGCAGCGTGTTTTCCTCCTTCTTGCTCACGCGCCAGAGGTCTCTAACCAGATCCAAAGCGCAAATGTCCAAGACGGAGCGAGTGAAAGGGGTCTTGCAAGGAGAGCGAGTGGACCGCATTCCCTTTACCTTTTGGCGCCATTTTGATCTTGAGAATCCAACCGGGGAGAAGCATGCTGAGGCTACTGTCGCCTTCTATCGCAAGTTTGATGTGGACCTACTCAAAGTCATGAGTGATTTTGCCTACCCTTTACCCAAGGATCTCAATTCCATAGCTCAACTCTCTGACTGGCAGAGAATGGAGCCGCTCAAGGATCCTTTTCCAGAGCAAATCAAGGCCTTAAGACTGATCAACAGGGAATTGAAAGGACAGACGCCCTTTGTCGAGACGGTATTTAATTCGTGGACAGTTGCTGAGAGACTCTCTTCCCAGCAGGCCCTGGCCAAATTGAAGGAAGAAGATCCAAAAATGCTCAGGCATGTTCTGCGCGTGATATCTGAATCCCAAGTCAATCACGTCCGTATGGCTCTGGATGCGGGCGCTGCGGGAATCTTTTTGTATGTTGCTGCCGCTGATATTTCGGTTATGGATCAGCAGGAATACCTGAAGCTCGTCCGGGAATCTGACTTGCTGATTCTTGGGGCAGGGAAAGACGGTGGATACCTCAATATCTTACACATCCACGGAAGGAAACCTCACTTTGACAATTTGTTAGCCTATCCAGTAAACGTTATTAATTGGTCTGTACATTCCACCGATACGAGCCTGGCGGCGGTGCGTAGGAAGTTCTCTGGCACACTAATGGGCGGTTTGAATGAAGACAGGATTGCTGGAGCGAACAACCATGACCTTGAAGGTCAAATTTTGGAAGCCCTCCAAGTCATGGACAAACGTCGCTTCATTCTGGCACCAGGAGGTAATGTTCCGGATACCACCGCCGATGAGTCTCTAATGAAGATCAAAGAATTAGCCCAAGGATAGTCCCATTTTTCCAATCTGATTGCCAGACTTGTGAATAATCAACTCATCACGGCCTACCTAACAGAGTCGGAATACGCTCAATGGAATGCCTTAGTCACTAGCTCGGCGCAGGGTAGCATTTACAGCACACCGGAATATCTGGATGCTCTCTGCGAAGCGGCTGGCGGGAGTTTTAAGATTCTGGCAGTTAAACGAGAAGAAGAAATTCTGGGAGGGGTGGGACTGTACCAGAGGGGGTCAGGAAGTCGTGTTTACGTTTCACCCAGATTGCTCCTTTATTACAATGGTCTGGTGTTCCGAAACTACGACACCAAGTACCCCTCCCAACGGACCTCGCGAACGCTGGAAATTATGGGGAAAATGGAGGAGGCGCTCAATACTTCATATTGTGACATTTCCCTTAGGAATCGGAGCTCCTTTGCCGATGCGCGGCTGTTCACATCTCGCGGGTGGAAAGCCCGGCTTAGCTACACTTATGTGGTACCAGTCGGCGATCTCAAGAGCTTATGGGAACGCGTTGAGCAAAACCTCCGACGGCTTGTCAACCGCTGCACGCGAGAAGGCGTGCAAATGACGGACGATGATGACATCGAGGCGTTCATTCAAATGCATCAGCAGACGGTTGAACGAAAGGGAACCTCACTTTACCTGCCCCCTGAGGCATTTCGACGTTTTTTCAAAAGGTTGAAATCACAAGGGCTGTGCAGGCTTTACCATGCGCGGCTGGCAAGCGGTCAATCTATCTCTGCGCAGCTGGTATTGCTGGGTCACCACCCGGTCTCGCATTCAGTTAGTGCGGCAGCTGATTCGGCATTTCTGAATATGGGCGC
>JBGOVH010000217.1:0-5294 GCA_041478005.1 Terriglobia bacterium
AACCATAAACGTATATTTTCCCGGAGGAAGTGATGGATAAGACACAGTTGTCTGGGGTGTGAAGGGTTGCCAATCGGGATCTGTACCCTTAAGTTTTACCTGATAAACAACTGCTTCGGGATTGGTGAGGCATACACTCTGAAAATCACGCCAAAACCCTGGAAGCTGGTGAAGGAGTGAAAAACTTGTGGGACGCAGTTGAACGCAAATAACGCAGATAAGGAAAACAATGGTTCCAGAAAAGAATGTAAACCTCCGAGAGATAATCCGAAGACTGAACGGCTCTCTTGCAATAGCATATGACCAATAACAAATGGACATTGGCAAATGCTTTTCGTCTCGTTGCTCCCCCTGATGCAAATGAAAGGACCTTCTTACTGTCATGAATGAAGCTTTGAAAAATGACCTGGTGGACCGATTGGCCAACATTCCTTATACAGGCGCTATTAGCGACATTCTGGAAGAAATGGGACTCATGCGCCAGGTCCTGCCCAAGGAAATACAATCTCTCCATTCCGGCCAAACACTTGCCGGACGTGCTCTTACGCTGTTGGGAGAGCCTGTTGCCTCCTTCGATCCGGAAGTGATTTTCATTCCATTTTTGAGAATGTTGGGCGATATCCAACCGGGTGATGTTCTGGTGAGTCAGCCCAATGACAATGCCGTGGCTCATATTGGAGAACTCTCCAGTGAGACTGCGCAATACCGAGGGGCACGCGGTGCCGTCATCGATGGCGGTGCTCGTGATATGGATTACATTATCAAGCTCGGGTTTCCTGTATTTGCCCGTTACAAAACCCCCCGAGATATCAATGGCCGGTGGAGGCTGGTCGATTACAATGTCTCAATTGTGATTGGAGATGTTTTGATTGAACCGGGAGACTACGTCGTAGGGGATTGCGATGGAGTGCTGGTGATCCCCAAGCACGCGGCAGCTGAAGTGATTTCTAAGGCGGAAGAGGTCGTTCACACCGAAAACCAGGTAAGGAAAGCGATCCTGCAAGGTGTTCATCCAGTTGAAGCATTTAGAAAATTTGGCAGATTCTAGAGAGGAAAAATTGGGACGCAGATGAACGCAGATTTGCGCAGATTATTCTTTTGCGGGGTAGACTGACTTAAGAATTGACTTAAGAATGATCGCCTCGTTCGCCATTTAGGAGCTCCAACGCTTTTCGTTGCTATGGTTGATGTCTTCTGATTTCTAAAATGAAGCATCGAAGTTCTCCTTCGCCTGCTTCCTCCTGTGTGGGAGAAACGGTATCGTGGAAGCCCATCTGCGTTAACCTGCGTTCATCCGCGTCCCTTTTTTGTTTTGGAGAAATCATGAAAATCACTTCCATCGACATTCGGGTCTGCCGTAACACTCGAGAAGCCATGTCAGATTCGGAAATGCGCCTTGGCGGAAAATCGACTTTTGACTTTCTTGTGATCACGATGAAGACGGACGAGGGGGTTGAAGGGAATTCCTTTGGGTTTGCCGGCCGGGGCGCCGAGATGGCCGGAACGATTGCCCATTCGGCATTGAAGCCTTTTTTTGAAGGAAAGGATCCGCTGGCGCGCGAAAAACACTGGAAAGACTTTCGCATGCACGATCGCTGGTGGAATCACGCACCCATCTATGCCTACGGGCCGTTCGACATTTGTCTCTGGGACATTGCGGGTAAAGTTGCAGGCCAGCCTCTTTACCGGTTGCTAGGCGAATACAGGAGATCGGTTCCCACCTATGCCAGCTCTTTTGTGTTAAAAACACCTGAGGACTATGCCAGACAAGCAATTGAAGTCAAAAGTCGAGGATGGCATGCTTACAAACTCCATCCCCCAGGAGATTATGATTTTGACCTCAAAGCGTATCGCGCTTGCAGAGAGGCAGTGGGGCCAGATTTCAAGCTGATGGCAGACCCCGTAGCGGCTTATAACCATGAACAGGCCTTCCGAATGGGCAGAGAACTCGAGCGGCTCGACTATTATTGGTTCGAGGAGCCTCTCTTTGATGTCGATTTCAACGGTCTGCGAAAACTCACTTCAAAGCTGGACATCCCCATTTGTGGGACCGAAGTTCTCGCTGGAAGTCATTACTCCACCGCCGAGTGCATTGCTTCAGGAGTGGTGGATATTGTTCGAACCGATGTTTCCTGGAAAGGCGGGATCACACCAGTGATGAAGACAGCCCATTTGGCGGAATCTTTCGGAGTGCAATGTGAATTGCACACCACAATCTATCACCCCCTGGAGGTTGTCAATCTGCACTGCTGCTGTGCCATTTCCAATTGTGAGTTCTTTGAGTTGTTGTATCCGCTGTCTTACATGGATTTTGGCATGAAGAACAGCCTGAATATCGATTCACAGGGCTACGCTCATCCTCCAGAGGCGCCGGGAATAGGCATCGACTTCGATTGGGATTTTATCGATGATTGCACGCTTGAGAGGCTTTGAGTAAGGGCATCAGGGAATTAGTTCCTTTAAGAATGGAAATCATCAGCGAAAGGACAAATGGACTCAATTAAGAAGGTAAAACGCTACGGGCAAATCATCGGACTTCGACCGGAGGCGAGGCAAGAATATATCAAAGTCCACGCCGCTGTCTGGCCGGAAGTTCTAAAGACAATCCACGATTGTAACATTCGAAATTATTCAATTTTTCTGAAAGACAACACGCTGTACGCCTACTTCGAATACACCGGGGATGATTTCGATGCAGATATGGCCAAGATGGCGGCTGATCCCAAAACCCAGGCGTGGTGGAAGATTACAGAACCAATGCAAGAGCCACTCCCGGCACGAGCTCCCGGTGAGTGGTGGACCAAGATGGAGGAAGTTTTTCATACGGATTGAGACGGGAATCATTGGCAACGGCAACGTTCTCCCTTGAACAATGGGGGACTTCAGGGGAGTCCTGATACGATGGTTCGCGTCTACGACCGAATATCAGCAGGACTTGGGGAACCAACGGAGAACAAGCATGAAGCAAGTAGAAACGAAGATCCTGGGAAAGTCGGGGCTGAAGGTGACCTGCGTGGGATTGGGTTGTGCGTCCATAGGTGGACTTTATGGTGATATCCCGGACGAACAGGCTTATGAGGTAGTACGCCGTGCTCTTGCGCTTGGCTTGAACTTATTCGATACAGCTCCGCTTTACGGGTATGGGAAGAGCGAGATTCGCCTGGGAAAAGTGCTGTCTGGGATTCCCCGCAACCAATTTGTGCTTGCCACAAAGGTGGGACGCCTTCTGGTGCCACTCGGAGAGGGCGATACGAATCAGGATGCTCATTGGGGAAACCCACCGCCTGTCCGTCCGAAATTTGATTTCAGCTACGATGCCACAATGAGATCACTTGAACAGAGTCTTAAGCGTCTGAACCTCGACAGGATTGACATTCTGCATATCCATGACCCCGACAACCATTATGACAATGCCATCAAAGGCGCTTATCCAGCACTGGACAAACTACGCAGCCAGGGAATTATCCGGGCTGTGAGCGCAGGCATGAACCAGTCTGAAATGCTGGCCCGCTTTGCCCGTGAGGGAGATTTTGACTGCTTTCTGCTGGCCGGACGCTACAGCCTTTTGGAGCAGGGTGCCTTGGACGAGCTCTTTCCACTTTGCGAAAAGAAAAATATTGGCATCGTACTGGGGGGCACGTACAACAGCGGCATTCTGGCCAAAAAGCTGGAACCTGCAGCCAAGTACAATTATGATGCTGCAACTCCTGAGATCTTAGAACGAGCGCGAGGATTGCAAGCCGTCGCTACTCGTCATGGAGTCTCGCTAAAGGCTGCGGCTGCTCAGTTTGTCCTGGCTCATCCCGTAGTAACGACCATTATCCCAGGAACTCGTGACCCGGACCGTGTTGTTGAGAACCTCAATGTGCTGGAAGAGAAAATCCCGGCAGACTTCTGGTCTGAGCTCAAGCGCGAGAAACTCATTCGAGAAGATGCCCCAGTTCCCAAGGGAGCCTGAAGCCGGGAAAAGCGTTTTCCATTTTTGATTGACTATTTTCGATTTGCCATTTGGCTGGAACTTGACATTTCCTTAAATGGAAAATAACAAATGGCAAATGATTGCAAATGATCAATGGCAAATGTTTTCTCTCGGCCATTCTTTCCATCCGCCACAGAGTCTCTATGAGCATCCTCACTCTGGTCAGGCATGGTCAAGCTTCTTTTCTTGAAAAGGACTATGACCAGCTTTCTTCTCTCGGAGAAAAGCAGGCAAGAGCTCTCGGAGAATTTTGGGTCGGTCAAAACTTCTGCATTGATCATGTGTTCTCAGGTCCACGGATAAGGCACATTCGAAGCTGTGACGTGGTTGGTCAAGTTTTCCAAAGAACCGGACTTCGTTGGCCCAAGCCCGTAGTGATTGAGGAATTCGATGAGTACCAGGCAGAGAGTCTCATGAGAGTCGCGATGCCCCTCTTGCGCGAAAGAGATGAACGCATCAATCGATTGAACCAGTCATTCCGCCAGTCGGAAGAGCCTAATCAAAGAAGAAGGGCTTTCGAGAGACTATTCCAGGCTGTGACCTCAACGTGGGTGAGAAGTGAGTTTGTTGCAGATGGCATCGAGTCTTGGCAGGACTTCTGCCGGCGAGTTCCTAAGGGGGTGGAAAGAGCCAAGTCAGCCAGTACCAAAAGTCAGAGGATTGTGGTCTTTACCTCTTCGGGGCCCATTGCCGTTGCGGCACAGCTGGCTTTGGGTTTGTCCGCGCAAAAGACCTTGGAATTGAGTTGGATGATGCATAATGGGGCTTATGCTGAATTCCTTTTCGCCGGTGACCGTTTCTCATTGAGTACTTTCAACGCTTCGCCGCATTTGCGGGACCCTTCGTTGCTGACCTACCGTTGATCAAATTACCTTGATGATTTACCTATTGTGGCTTACAAATCATAGTGACTTTGCATCTCCGTGACCGTGGCCTCGCAGAGCTCGGCCCTCCACAATGAATGGGCCTTTTGGAGGGTTGAGCTCCGCGAAACCGTCTCTCTGGTTGTGACTGTGTTATGCAAAGACCAACAAATGGCAAATAATCAAAGGGTGCCGCTATGGATTTCAGCATTCCTGAAAAAATGAAAGCGTTGCTGCCCCGCTTTGCCGAGTTTGTGAAGAACGACGTACTGCCGTTGGAGCAGGATTTTCTTCAGAAAGGATTTTCTGCGGTCTTGCCCTCTCTTAAGGAAAAAAGAGGAAAGGTTAGACAACTGGGTCTCTGGGCCCCGCAGGTTCCGGTGAAATATGGAGGCATGGGGCTCAGCCTTTTGGAGTACGGACTGGTCAGTGAGGTTCTCGGGCAAAGCCCG
>JBGOVH010000051.1:0-9957 GCA_041478005.1 Terriglobia bacterium
AATCCGGCAATAACATAGCGCTCAGAGACGAAGTCAAGATATTTTCGGGAATTGTCCTTCAGGTTGACTAACAGCAAAGTGATCTTGTCGAGGCTGAACAACGGGCTCTCAGAAGAAACTTTTCCAGAGATGGAACCTACAACCCTCATGGGAAGTTCAATTCCGTCGATATAGTCGCCTCCAGAAACGTCCAGGATCTTTTCCTCACTATTGGATTGAGGAGTGAGATTTGGATCCTCGAGTACCGGGCCTAAGGCGTACCGCCCAGGAGGGGCTCCCTCGATTGTAAACATGCCATCTCGATTCAATTTGAAATTTCTTTTTCCGTAGCCTTCAAGGTCAGTACCTTCCCGGCTAAGACTTACCGCATTGACCTGCGGATTGAGTGCATAATCTGGATCTGTAACCCTGAGTCGGCCCTTGAGAGTCGCTCCCAAAGGCAAATTGAAATCAATGTGCCTGACCCGCCCCCCCTCTTCAATGGCTATCTTATCAGCCTTTTCTACGCTGAACTTCTCCCGATAAAAGAAACTAACCAGACGGCTAAGCTTGCTTGGCAGTGCTGTCTCAAACACGTACTCTCCCGGTGCCAGACCCGAGACCAAGTACTCGCCTTCGTCATTGGTCCTAGCCTTGGGTGTGTTGAGCAATTCTTGGTTCACACGCTGCGACAAGATAAAAACATCGGGTAGAACTGAATTTTGATAACGAGAACGAACGGTTCCTGAAACCATAGCCTCCTCTACCATTGCAAAATTGATCCCATTCATGACGCTTCCAGACTCAATTTCCAGCTTGTCTGCCAATTCACGATCAAATCGGCCGTCGTGATACTGCACCAGATAAGACGTCCGGGACTTGCTCTGTTGAGTTCCTTCCCTCGAGGAGGAAGTCTCCAGGGTGTAAACGCCCTCAGTCAAGCCGCGTATCGTGTAAAAGCCCTGTGAGTCTGAAACTGCAAAATAGGGTTGCTCCTTACTACTATGGTTTTCAGCGATGATTTTCAAGCCCGGAATCGGCTCCCGACTCTTGTTTGCAAAGGCGCGACCACTGATGGTACCTCCATAGCGCAAACGAAAATCTATGCCATCCACAGCTTGCCGGTGATGCAAAAGGACTTTTGTAGCTTGGCTGGGATCCCTTGTGCCATCGAAATAAACCGAAACAAAGTTCTCGTCCAGAGGCACAACCTGAAGTCTATATTCGCCCAAAGGAAGCGCGCGGAACCTGTAACTTCCGTTTGTTTTTGTGGTTTCGGAAATGCGAAAGTCTTGTGAAATGGCGTACACACGAATGTTTGCGACAGGTGAGTTATCCGCCCACCGGTGAACCGTTCCTTCGATCGATCCTCCTGATGACAATGAAAGGTCTATGATTCGGAAGGACTCAAAGGTAGGCACATCGATAATGTCCCCCAGAGATTGGTTTGAGGAGCTGTAGAACTTGGATAGATAATTAGAATCTGGCAGACTGACAAAGAGTCGATACTTGCCTTGCACGAGCTCGATGTGATACTTCCCAGCACTTGAGGATTTCGTCTGAATCTCACGTTGGTTTCTAGATAAGGGAATCGCTCGAACTATTGCCCTGTCGATCCCCTGTCCGGTTTCAGCATCAACAACTCGTCCAACGATTTCGGCGGCTCCCAGCTCTGCAATCGTCAACAGCAGCCAAAGAAAGCCGATCATCGGAGCCTTTGGCGTCATCATACGAGATCCTCACCTCGATTCTTTCATGTTCTTCTAACAGCCAAGTATACCACACGGAAGCCACACACGCCGCTTGCAGTGGCGCTACGGGTGTGCGACAGATTTGTGGGTCAACTTGAGTTTTTCTTGATTCGAGGTCATGATTCGGCAGCTAGTAAGCAAGCCGTCTATGGTCAAGGAGAGCCACCTATGAGCCCGCTTCAGCGGGCTTCTGGAGATTGGACATTTTCCTCGAAGGGGATGGACAAACTCGAGATCAAGCTGAAGGCTTGCCAGCCATTAGCCGGTGGTTGAGGGCCGCAGGCCGATTTCATTCGTCAGCTCTTAATTTCTAAGATCTGTTTGATCAGTTCCATCAGCTCCCGGAGCGAACTTTCAGTTTGGATCGCTTGGGTGGCTCGGACGCTTTCATAGAAATCAACCAAGTCTTCACACGTGTCCAAGTCAAAGCCTTTCTTGAGGCACTTCCAATGGAGTGAATTCTTTTTCATGAGTTCCAAAGTCTGATCGAAAACCAGAGAGGATCCCCAATTGATTCCTTCCAAAATCGAGGGGATAAGGTCCGAGAATCCAATAAGGTAATAACCTCCATCAGCGGAGGGGCCGATCACGACATCGTGAGCTCCAAGGCCTTCGATGGCTTCTTCTATTATGTCATTACCCAGGAGTGGACTGTCCGTGCCGATGAAAACGACCTTCTTATATCCGCAAAGTATTTTTTTCTCCAACGCATTCGAAAGCCGTTCTCCCAAGTTTTCGCCGAATTGGATTTCCACCGAGATGTCCGCCGCAATACCAAGTTTCTTTGCGTAGGTGAGAACCTCCTCTGGAGCTCCCGTAAAAAATACAGCCTTATCCAAATTCGGCAGGTCTAGGAGTCTTATTCTCTCCAAAGCATGGCGCGCGAGGGCGTTGTGCAAAAGCAGGCAGTTGGTTTCCCCAAGTATGGACTGCATTCGGGTCTTCACAGTGCCGGGAACGGGGGCTTTTGCGAACACGATTAAGGAGGTTTTTGACTCTGCTTTGAGCACCACTCGGAGTGACCTTCGGACGATGAGGTGACCCGCTTTTTCAAAAATCTCATGTCGTTCGAGTGAAGTCAAGGGGAGTTGCAAAATTTGTAGTGCCTTATCAGGGAACATTCCGCCTGCTATGGTGTCTAATAAGAAAGGACTCAAAACCGAAAGTCGGAAGTTACACGCTTCCCAGGACAGGTATTTCCCATTTTCGATTGGAAATGCAGTAGAATATTTCAAAGCGGACACCTAGTCTTCCTCCTGAGGAGAAATCCATTTGAGTAGCTTTGAGATAGGCATTGAGTTCGTCGAAAACGAAGTGACCCTGATAGGTCGGTTACAGGTTGGGTCCGAGGAGGCGTTTGAAGCTCTTATCCATCTTTATCAGGCTCCTGTCTACAACATTGCGTTCCGAGTATTAGGGGATCCTGCCGAGGCCTCCGATGCAGTCCAGGAAACCTTTATGAAGATCTATAAGGGGATAAAAACCTTTCGGGGGGAATGCGGACTTAGGACTTGGATCTACAAAATTGCCATTTCTTCGAGTCTGAATAGACAACGATGGTGGAAACGTTGGAGACATCATGCACCTATTTCCTTGGATGAACCTTTCTCCTGCGGGGAATTTGAATTGGCCGATCCCAGGCCAGATCCGGAATCCTCCTTGGCGAAAATGGAGACCGAGCGGGCGGTGCAGAGAGCTTTAAACATGCTGGACGTTGACTACCGAATCGTGATCGTACTGCGCGATATTGAAGGTTTCTCCTACGACGAGATTACTGACATTCTCAAGATCTCTCCTGGCACCGTGAAATCGAGACTCTGGAGGGCACGTCAGGCACTCAAGAAAGAGCTTCAACCATTTGTTTATGGCAAGGCATAGTCGCATAGACAGGTGTGGATTGATCAGCAACTTTTCCTGAGCGTAGGATCTTCTGTGGCGGGGATGAGCTTATGGAATGCAAAAGAGCAATCAGAGTCTTAAGTGAGTATCTCGATGATTGTCTTTCCTGGCAGGAAGCACAAAGCCTGGACCAGCACCTGCGCGCTTGCGCTCACTGCGCTCATGAGTTTCATCAGATAAAGGCAATGAGGCAGGTAATGCGTTCACTAAAGCGAGTAGAACCCCCGCAAGATCTGGGTTTGAGGATGAAGATACTCGCCTCGAAACAAAATGGCTGGCTTGCGGCCGAAAAGGTCATTTCACGGATGGATGATTTTTTGCGTCCGATTGCCATTCCTGCACTAAGTGGTGTTGTTTTGACTTTTTTCTTCTTTGTGATTCTCCTAAGCATCTTCTTTACTGGTGTGAATCTCAATGCCAGCGATAAAGATATTCCGCTCGGTCTAGTCACAGAACCTCGTCCTCGATTGATCTACATGTCTCAATTTGTTCAGTTAGAAAATTTTCGTTCGGTGAAAGAACCCATCACTGTTGAGACCGACGTAAGGAATGATGGAACGGTCCGGGATTACAGGGTATTGAAGGGGCCTCAGGATCCGGCGACCATCCGGAGCCTTAATCAGTTCCTGCTTTTTGAGGCTAAGATCGATCCTGCTACTGTTTTTGGTCGGCGCACTGAAGGCAAAATTATCTTTTCTTTAAGCTTTTTTCCAACGTCTAATAACACAATCGATGTTCAAGGCTGATTTGTCTGTGCGCATCAGATCCGCTGTGAAATGGTGAAGCTTCAGACTGTGTGGATTGGCTGTCTCTGTCGGCTGATATTTGATCAATAACGTGCCCGCAAGTTCTCTCGCAAAATGCAGGTTCGAGCCTGTCTAATTTTTCCTGTCTCTGACCCTTTACAACTCCTATGTTTTCAGTATAATAGTTTGCCCGGGAGAAGCGAACGAACTGCAGAACCAAACGCCACTCCGGTTTCAAAGTCCAGGTACAGCAAACAAACAATCAAATCTAGATGCAGGAAAATTCTCCTGAGGCAGTAAGGAGGTAGTGTGATAGAAGTCGATCATCTTACGAAGAGGTATGGAAGTGTCAAGGCAATTGAGGATGTTTCTTTCCGTGTGGAAAAAGGAGAGATCCTCGGTTTCTTGGGACCGAACGGAGCAGGCAAAACCACGACCATGCGCGTCTTGACTTGTTTCTTGCCCGCAACAGAAGGGACAGCAAGAGTGGCTGGTTATGATGTGTTTAAGCAGCCGATGGAGGTCAAACGCCGGATTGGTTATTTGCCGGAGAATCCGCCTCTGTACAACGAAATCACCGTGGATAGTTATCTTGATTTTGTAGCAAAAATCAAAGGCGTGGATCCGGCAGAACGAACTAAGAAGATTGAAGAGGTCAAGGATCGTGTCAGCATTAAAGAATATGGCAAGACTGTTATCGGGAAGTTGTCCAAGGGGTACAAACAACGTGTGGGTCTAGCTCAAGCTCTGATTCATGATCCGGAAGTTCTGATCCTGGATGAGCCGACAGTGGGATTGGACCCCAACCAGATCATTGAGGTCCGCGAACTGATTAAGAGCCTGGCTGGAAACCACACCATTATTCTCTCGACCCACATTCTTCCTGAAGTCAGCATGACCTGCCAGCGCGTGGTGATTATCTCCAAGGGCAAAATTGCAGCAGTCGATACGCCTGAGAACCTCACCCGGCAGCTTCAGGGCTCCGATCGAATTTTTGTAGTGGCTAAGGGGCCCGAAGCGGGAATTAAAAGCAAAATCAATGAAATTGAAGGTGTCTTGAGAGTGGAGTCCACAAAACTTGACGGTGATGAAGCATACTCTTTCTCTGTTGAGGCTGAGCTGAAGAAAGAGATACGAGGGAAGCTTGCCAGGAAGATCGTGGAAAGCGGCTTCGACCTGTTGGAACTGAGGCCTGTCAGTTTGAGCTTGGAAGACGTTTTCTTGCAGTTGACTACCAAAGAAGAGGGGGTACGCAGCCGATGAAGAATATCCTGGCCGTCCTGCAGAAGGAACTCAAAACGTACTTTGTTTCTCCCGTAGCGTATGTGGTCTTGACGGTATTCTTCGTCATTTCCGGCTATTTCTTCTACAGCATTGTGTCTATTTTTGTCGAACGTTCCATGATGATGATGATGCAGTCGCAGCAATTTGGTGGCCCGCCGCCCGCCATGGACATTCCGTCATTGGTAAGCCGGAATTTTTTCCAGGTTATGAGCACCGTTATTTTGTTTATGTTGCCGATGGTCACAATGGCAACATTCGCTGAAGAGAAACGTCGTGGCACTATCGAGCTCCTCTTCACTTCCCCCATCACCAATATCCAGATCATTCTTGGAAAGTTCCTGGCGGCGCTCTCTTTTTTCGCCGTCATGCTTGTTCCCACCCTGATCTATTTTGGCTTTGTTTACTTTTACAGTTCGCCTTCAATGGGCTTTGGGCCAGTGCTTTCGGGATACCTCGGACTGCTGCTTCTGGGTGGTTGCCTGCTTTCTCTGGGGATCTTTATTTCCACTTTGACCGAGAACCAGATTGTTGCCGCCAGTGTGACATTCGGGGCTTTCCTGATCCTCTGGGTGATCAATATTTCCGCTCGCGGTGGAAGCGGCCCTCTTCAGGAGATCCTAAACTACATTGCCATCTTGGAACATTTTGAAGACTTCTCCAAGGGCGTTATCGATACAACGAGCTTAACCTTTTATTCCAGTTTCATCTTCGTCGGGCTTTTTTTGACTTATCGCTCAATTGAATCATTAAGGTGGAGGCAGTAATTCGATGAAAATTCTGAGGAATATTGCGAGCTTTGGCCCGGCGCTCATTATCTCGGGCTATGTTTACTATTCAATTCAAAACGTTTGGAACATTCCAGTTCAGATAGTGCTCTATTCCGGCATTGCGCTTACTCTCCTTTTGTTGTTCTTTAACTTGGACCGAATCAAGTCCGGTTTCCGCCTTCGTTCCACTCAGTACGGGACAAATACTGCTCTGGTGACGCTGCTGGTTGTTGGCATTTTGGGCATGGTCAATTTCATTGGAAAGAAGCATCACGCGCGTGTCGATCTCACCACAGCCAAACTCTTCAGTCTCTCCGATCAGTCAAAGAAGGTGGTTCAGGGATTGAAGGGTGATCTGAAAATACTTTATTTCGAAAAAGAGCCCAAGAGCACGATGAACGACTTGATGACAGAGTACAAGAGTGTCAATTCAGGCAGAATCAACTTTAGGACGATCGATCCTCAGAAAGACCCGGGGATGGCCAAACAATATTCCATCTCCCGCTTCGGTGAAATCGTGGTTGCTTACGGCGATAAGAATGAAAAAGTGGACTCCATCCAGGAAGAGGCCATCACCAATGCGATTTTGAAGGTCACTCGTGAAAAGAACCGCGTGGTTTATTTCCTTCAGGGTCATAACGAAGCTGATATCGAGGATAACAATGAGGAAAAAGGCTACGCCGTTGCCAAGAAAGCTATCGAAGGACAGAATTATTCAGTCAAAGGCATCAATCTGGCACAGAACCCTGTCGTGCCAGATGATTGCTCGGTCCTTGTAATTGCTGGCCCGAGGGTGACTTTGCTGCCAACCGAAACCAAGCTCCTCGACAATTATGTTGATGCCGGTGGAAAGGTTCTGTTGTTGCAAGACCCGGATACAAACTCAGGGTTGGACGAGTTACTCAAGAAGTGGAAGATTGGGATGGATAGCGACATTGTAGTGGACTCGAGCGGCATTGGACAGCTTTTTGGCATGGGGCCTGCTGCCCCGCTGGTTGCCAATTTTGAAACACATGCAATTACCAAAGGTCTCAAGCGATCGATGGCTTTTTTCCCCCTTGCCCGCTCTGTTAAAACTGTTGAAAACTCAACCTCACAGTTCAATTCCAGCGCCTTGTTTAAGACTTCCGAGAGTAGTTGGGGTGAGAAGAATCTCAAAGCTGGCTCTGCAGAATACAACGAGGGAGTCGATGAAAAGGGGCCGTTGGCGTTGGGAGTTGTCAGCTCAAAATCAGTCACTCTGGATGAGAAGGCCAAGAAGTATGGTAAGGAAGCAAGGGTCGTTGTCGTGGGTGACTCGGATTTTTCTAATAACAACTACTTCCATCGACAGAGCAACGGAGATCTGTTTCTTAACATCATCAGTTGGCTGGCTGAGGACGAGGATCTCATATCGATTCGGCCGAAAAGCCAGGAGAATCGGGCCATTCAGCTCACTCGGGCCAGTTCGAGCATGCTCTTCTGGGTGACGCTGGTACTGTTGCCCGGAAGTGCGTTGGTCAGTGGTATTCTCGTTTGGTTGAGGAGAAGGTAGCCGATGAAATGGAAAAATCTTGGAATCGTAGCAGCCATTTTTATCGCACTGGGCGCTTACGTTTATTATTACGAAATCAAGGGAGAAAAGACGCGGGAGGAAATCTCAGAAAAAGCAAAGAAGCTATTTCAATTTGAAGAAAAAGAGATCGCCTCCATCACCTTGAAAAATGCCGATGGCGAGTTGGTCCTGCAAAAGGAGAAGGATTTCTGGAAGGTTTCCAAGCCAATTGAAGCCAAAGCAGACAAGTATAGTGCCGATAGTCTCGCCAGTGACGTTGCTTCTGCGAAAACCGACAGAACTTTGGACGAACCCAATATCAATTGGAAGAATTTTGGCCTCGATCCCCCTGCTATCAAAGTCTCTGTGAAGCTCAATGACGGGAAGACTCAAGAAATCGAACTTGGTGATAAGGATTTTAATGCTGGGTCAGTGTTTGCCAGGGTCCCTGGACAGAACAAGGTCCTTCTCCTCTCCTCGACCTTGCATTCGAGTGCCAGCAAGAAGCTGTTCGACTTTCGTGACAAAAGCGTCGTAGAGTTTCAGCGAGACCAGATCAAAGGACTGAGTGTTACCGTGAAGGGCAAGGAATACAGCCTGGAGAAGAACGGCGATGATTGGCAGGTCAAGAAGCCATTCGAATCACGAGGGGACAACTCTGAAATCAACTCTGTCGTGAGCGATCTGGAACTTGCCAAGGCCGAGGAGTTTGTCGACACACCAGACAAGAATCTGAGGACTTATGGTTTGGCAACTCCCGAAGTTCGCGTGGATCTTTTTCTGGGCGAGAATCGAGCCCGTAAGACTCTCCTGATCGGGAGCAAGGTCGACAGTAACTATTACGCGAAGGATGAATCGCGGGATACCGTTCTCAAGATTAAAGAGGATCTCCGTAAGAAACTAGACATTGATCCGCAAAAGATTCGTGACAAGAAGGTTGTTCGCTTTGAACGGTCTAACCTTAAGCAGATTGAAGTAAAACTTGCGGACAAGACTTTCTTGTTTTCAAAAGGCTCAGACGATAAGTGGAAGGTGAACAAGCCTGAGGCTCAGCAAGGGAAATCATTGGTCGAGTATAAGATTTTCTGGCCTTTAGAAGATCTGGATGGCAAGGAGCTGATTGATAATGCAAACCTGAAAGACGCCAAGTATGGTTTTGCCACCCCCTCAGCTCAAATTAAGATAACTGACAAGAGTGACAAATCAACCGAAGTGATTTTAGGCAAGGTTGAAAACGATCGTATCTATGCCATGGCTGGTGGCGGAACAACGGTTTATAAGGTTGATAAAAAAATTCTTGATGACTTAAACTTTAAAGTTGATGAGATTATAGAGAAGTAAACCCTGGAAACAAATCTGGCGAGGTGGATCATGCCGATCAGTCAAGAGTTGTTAGAAATATTAGTTTGTCCCCTCTGCAAAGAAGCTGTGGCATTGACACCAGACAACAACGGTCTCAAGTGCGTCAAATGCAAGCGAGTTTATCCAATCAAGGACGATATCCCTATCATGTTGATCGACGAAGCCAAGATAGAGGAGTAGCCGAATCGCATAAACAGGGAATCAAGTTCCTCAAGATCTGAAAGACGCCTAGAAATTCATTTTTTCACAAAAATTCAGCCCACCTGCCCACTCGAATCCGCGCCCAGAGGCTTTAATGGAGATCTGCCATTTCATAAACAGGATGACACTGGTCCAAGCAAAAACGGTAGCGCAGACCCGCTATTGGGGTCTGCGGCTTTCAATCTTGGGAGTTGTGAGACACAGCCTCCAAAGTCGCAGAGTCAAATTGCAACTCTGCGCTACGGCGTTCAGACAGAAGCGAATACGTCACTGTAATTGTGAATAAGACTCCTAAGTTTGTCATTTCTCGTACTTCTGCAAACCAACCGGTAAGTCAGTAACCACGAAAGGAGCGACGAAAACCATGAGAAAACCTGAGAAGAACAAAAAGGAAAACCCGACACCCCTGAGGCGTCAATGCGGTGCCATGCAAG
>JBGOVH010000464.1:0-3429 GCA_041478005.1 Terriglobia bacterium
GAAAATGCCAACGTCCCGCATGGTCCTGAAGCCACGAACCTGACCTTGGCTGAGAACATCAAGAAGGAATATGCTCTGCTGAGCGTTTTTGATCAGAGTGTCGGCGACGCGCACATGCGGGGCGATATTCATCTTCACGATCTTGGCTTTATCGACAGGCCCTATTGTTCTGGCCAATCACTGGAATATATAAAGAAGTTCGGTCTGAACCTACCCAATTCCCTGGCCATGGCTAAGCCGGCCCAGTTGTCCGACGAGCAGTGGGTCCAGTTCCAAACAGCATTACACTCCTCTATGGGTCTGATTCATCTCAATAACAAAGATTACCCGCTGGCGCAGTCTGAATACCTTAAGGCTCTGGTTGTTAGCAAGGATGACCCCGTCTTATACTTCCGTTCAGGCTTGGCATTTTCCTTTGATAAAAAATACGACGAGGCCATCGACCTCCTATCCAGGGCGGTTTACCTAAAAGGCATCACCGAGACTCAGGCCAGGACCGAACTGGAGCGGATCTATCGTATCAAGAATGGCATTACAACCACCGGACCGGAATTACAGGCTGTCCTGCAAAAGCTTGTGGAGGAGGCCGGAGCCAAATTGAAGCAGTGATCAAGTGCCGAGACCAACGCACGGCTCTGGATTGGGTGGTCGCCGTGCGAATGTGAGAGGCGTCCTCCGGACGGCGGCCGTGCCGGTCAACCGCCGCCGCGTGTCCCGCGTGGAGCGGGCCTCCCACGTTCTGGACCGACTCTAAAATACGACGCCGTACCTGTAAATAAGACTACTGAGTCATTGCTCAGAGGTTCCCTAATGGCCGCTGACAGAGGCGAACTCTTTGAACTTTTGCATTATTCCTTCCGTAATCCCGAAATTCTAGACCGTGCACTCACTCACAGTTCGGCTGCCAACGAGCGAAAGTCTCTTCAATCGCAAGATAACGAGCAATTGGAGTTCTTGGGGGACTCCATCATTGGTTTTCTTATCAGTGACTTTCTATTTCAAAAGTTCGAAGACCTCAGCGAGGGGGAACTGTCAAAGGTTCGAGCTCATCTGGTGAGTTCTGCAAATTTGTCGAAGCTGGCAAGCCAATTGGAACTGGGGGAGTATCTGGTTCTAGGCAAGGGGGAAGAAAAGACGGGTGGAAGAAAGAAGAAGGCTCTGCTGACAGATGCATTGGAGGCGTTGATTGCGGCCATATATCTGGATGGAGGGCTTGACGAGGCACGCAAGTTCGTCATCAGGATCTTCGAGCCTGATCTGGAAACCATTGGCGCAGGCAGCTTCAGCCTGAGGGATTTCAAATCTCAATTGCAGGAGAGGCTGCAGGCCCTTCGATACCCTCCAGCAGAGTACGATGTCGTGAAGGAGACGGGACCCGACCACCGAAAGCATTTTTCGGTAGTGCTGAGAATCAAAGGAGAAAAACTGAGTGAAGGCCATGGTGAGACCAAGAAATGCGCCGAGCAGGAAGCGGCTCGCGGAGCTTTGGAAGCTTTGTCGAGCTGATCTTGCTTCTTGGCAAGAAACCTGCCATTGTCCCTCCGACAAAGGGTGCAGCCGACTGCTCCAATTGTAACTATGCAATCCACTCTTCGAGAATATTTTGAAAGCTTGGTAGTGACGGTCATCCTGGCTCTTTTTGGGACAACCTTCATTGTTCAGGCCTTCAAGATCCCAACACCCTCCATGGAAGATAACCTTTTGGTAGGCGATCATCTGTTGGTAAATAAGTTTGTTTATGGAAAGTCCGATGTCTGGCTTGGACGTCTCTTGCCCTTTCGCCAAATCAAACACGGAGATATTATCGTTTTCAAATACCCTGAAGACTTGGCCAAAAGTTACGTTAAACGCGCTATCGGACTTCCGGGAGATCGCTTGCGGATTATTGACCAAAAGGTTTACCTCAATGGGAGGCCCCTCGAGGAAAGTTATACTTTTCATAAGTCGCCTGATTTTCGAAATATGCCCATTCGAGACAACTTTCCGCTCTCGAAAGAGCAGATCAACCGATTTGCCGATTACCAGCAGAACAGAGATATCTTTTTCAGTTATCTCTATTATAAACCCCACACTGACGGTCAGGAAATTGTGATTCCTCCGGACTACTACTTTGCCATGGGTGATAATCGGGATAACAGCGCTGACAGCCGCTTTTGGGGGTTCGTTCCAAAAAAAAATATCGTCGGAAAGGCGTTAATTGTGTATTGGTCTTACGAAACCGACCCTGAAGAACATCTGCACGATTCCTTTCTCGACAAGGTCCAGCAGTTTGCTGATGTCTTCATTAACTTCTTCAAGAAGACACGCTGGAATCGTACTTTTCGACTGGTGTCATAGATGAAAAAGAAAATAGTAGCTGCTCTAATTCTGATCGTGCTTGGGATCGCCGCCTGGTTGCTAATGAACCCTCTCAAGCAGGATTCCAGTCTGGCCACATCTCTCAGTCGCTCTGAAGCCGAATCCTTCTCCAGGAAGTTTGACAAGCTGACCGCATCGGGGAAACATCCCTCCAATACAGTGGAATTTCGCGAATCAGAGATCAATTCCTACCTGCTCCACGATATGGCCGAGATGTTTCCAAAAGGGCTGCGAGAAGTAAGCATCCATCCTCTTGATAACTCAATCTCTGCGAATGTGCGGATCAATTTTGACGAAATTGAAAATGCAGAGAAGAATTTCCTGATCAGCGCCCTCTTTCGAGGGGAGCATGATTTGGAAGTCACCACAAGCCTGAAAGCTCAAAACCACATGGGAAGCTACGATCTGGTGGGAGTGCGATTGGATCAAAAAGAGATTCCCAAGCCGCTGGTAGATCTTTTAATGCAGAAGTTCGTCCTTCCCAAGTATCCGCTGGCCAAACCAAACACACCCTTCCCCCTGCCTTACAACATCGAAAGAATTAATTTCGTGCCGGGAAGACTCATCGTTCATCAGGCATCGGAATGAGGTCTGATTCTCTTTGACCATAAATTCATGCCGTTTCGACTAATGGAGACGTTATGAAGAAGGGATCAGCTCAAGTAGCACGAAAAACAGCGGTATGTACCGGGGATACGATTTCGCGGTAGGGGTCCGCGGCAAGCACTATCACGCCATGCAAGTAGGTTACACGATTCCGATTCATCGGGCCGATGGGACGACCATCGTCAGAGAGGTGAGACCTAAGGAGTGACATATGAACAAACGTGTTAGCCGACAAACAGTTGATCTCTCTGCCTATCCTGACCTGGTCGTCACATACCTAGGCATGAGAGTAAATGTCTTGACGGGCGTCAAGACTCTATTGGGCTTTGGGCCGAAGATCGCAAAAGCCGTAGAAGATCAACCTGATGGCCTGCTGTTGCACGAAAACCTAATGTTCTCTTTGCTTCCACTGCACACGGGAATGCGGCAATATTGGCGTGACTTTGAGTCACTGGAAGCTTGGTC
>JBGOVH010000045.1:0-10277 GCA_041478005.1 Terriglobia bacterium
ACCGGTAAAGTCTCTGGCAGCTCAGGCTATTTGGGCTTCTATTTTGACTTTGAGCGGAACCTACGGCCAGCTTCTCACTTACGTGATTTCTGCAGCTTTGCTCTTTTACATTCTCACAGTTTATGGAGTCATTGTCCTGCGAAGAACTCGGCCCGAGTTGGAAAGACCCTATAAGACGATCGCATACCCGTATTTGCCAGGGTTGTATGTTATGATGGCAGCCATTGTTTTGGCCTGCAATCTCGTAGGGGATCCGAAAAACAGCTGGCCAGGGTTCATCATTATCCTCATTGGCTTGCCTGCTTATTTCTATTGGAATCGTCGCAGAGTCTTCAGCGAGTTGTAACACTGAGCAACCAACTAGTCAAGGGCTACAGCCTTGTGGATATCCCGGCTCTGTTCGTCCTCGTTCTCGTCCTCGAAATGCGAAAGCCGAGGACCACGACGATTCCAAAAACGAGAACAAGATTCTCGTAATGCCGCACATAACGGCCTAAAATCAATCGAGGGAGAGTGTAAATGGACTCCAACCTTCTGGCAACCAAGTCAATTGAGAAAATGGTTGGTGATGTAGAGCATGGCACCAAGGCCCTCAAGCGTTCTCTGAGCGCTTTGGACCTGACGATGCTGGGAATTGGCGCCATCATTGGAACGGGCATCTTTGTGCTGACAGGGACCGCTGCGGCCAACCAGGCGGGCCCAGCGGTGATCATTTCATATATCGCTGCAGGAACAGCCTGTGCTTTCGCCGGTCTTTGCTATGCGGAGTTTGCCGCAATGATTCCTATCGCAGGCAGTGCTTACACTTACGCTTATGCCACGCTCGGAGAGGTATTCGCCTGGATGATCGGATGGGATCTCATCCTGGAATACGCCGTGGGGTCGATGACGGTTTCCATTGGATGGAGCGGCTACTTCCAGCGCATATTGGCCGGGCTGGGCCTGCACTTGCCGGTGTGGATGTCAGCGGCTCCCACGGCCGCGGAGGGCGCCGTTGTCAATCTGCCCGCCATCTGCATTGTCCTTGTCATCACCGGGATCCTGGTCATTGGAGTTCGCGAAAGTGCCCGCTTCAATGCTGTCATGGTGAGCATTAAGCTGGTGGCGATACTGTTTTTTATTGCTGTGGGCTCGATGTACGTGAAACCCCAAAACTGGTCTCCTTTCGCTCCCTACGGTTGGCCTGGGATCATGGCTGCCGCCGCTGTCGTTTTTTTCGCCTATATTGGATTCGACGCGGTTTCCACAACCGCAGAGGAAGCCAAGAATCCGAAACGGGATCTGCCGATCGGCATTATCCTCTCTCTCATCATTAGTACTGTCCTCTACCTAGTCGTGGCCGCCGTTCTCTCAGGAATTGTCCCCGTTACGCAGATGAAAGGAGATGCAAAATTTCTAAACGCTCCGGTGGCTTATGCACTTTCTGTTATTGGAAAAGACTGGGCTGCCGGTCTGGTTTCAGCTGGAGCTGTCGCTGGAATTACGAGTGTTCTTTTAGTCATGTTGATGAGCCAGCCCCGGATTTTTTTCTCTATGAGTCGTGACCAGTTGCTCCCAGCCGGCGTCAGTAAGGTCCATCCGAGGTTTGGCACACCTTACATAACGACAATCATAACGGGTTTAATTGTCGCTGTTTTTGCTGGACTCTTACGCATCGATGTTGTTGCTGAAATGACAAGTATAGGAACTCTTTTTGCCTTTGTGGTGGTATGCACGGCTGTGATGGTTCTGCGCATAAAACGGCCTGATGCCCATCGCCCTTTCAAAGTGGCTGGCGGCCCGGTGATCCCGGCACTCGGAACCATCTCCTGTGTTTATCTGATGGCAAGCTTGCCAGTGATTACGTGGGTTCGCTTCCTCGTCTGGCTTGATCTGGGGATGTTGATTTACTGGTTTTACGGGCGAACCCACAGCCCGCTTGTCAATAAGGAAGAAGCTTCGTCTCGCGGTAGAATGGAAGGATTGGCCAATTTGGTTTCCTTTGCTTCCTATTTAATTATCTTTAATGGCTTTTGCATTACTGTGCTGGCCTATCTCACGGAGTTTGGCGTAACCACGGAGAATTCAGCTAAATGGCACGAGATCGGGATCACTCCTGGAGAGGCAGATACGTTTGGACTCAAAATTCTGGCCATTGGGATCGCAACATTGGTGACGGGCGTGATCCTAAAGAAAATGACCCCGCAGCCCAAAAACCGGTGACGAGTGGCGAGTGACTAGCGAAAACTTTGCTTGTCACTTGGCACTCCTCACTTTGCCACTCGTCACTGTTATTCTAAAAAGGGAGGGCAGGTGTGAGAACCCGGTCGGGAGCTTTTGAAGACTTTGTAGAGTGGGCTCCGGGGCATGGCATCGCGAATGAATTTCTATTTGATTCAGCTTCGAAAAAGATCGGTCACCTTATACACCGAAGATGAGCACCTGCATTTCAATCCTGTTAACAGAGTCGTCCACCGGCTGGCGTGCCGGAAGTCGCGTTGGGCTGGTTTTGCAAAGAATCTCATCGTCACTGTGCGCGATTACTATCTAAAACTGGAGCACAAAATTGATCCTATGGAGCGAGTTTTCAAAAGAATGCGCCACGTTTCGCGGATGAACGTAAACTTCTCCCCAGCTCTGGAAGAATCCGTCGCAAGAAGAAAATTTGAGAATCTATTGGTCGTCCAAAGGAACAAGCATTTGTTTTGGGTGGGAGTCGATTTTGTGCTGACGATCGTGGCGATTCTACTTACCCCTTTGCTTGTTCCACTCCCTGGCCCCAACATTTTCCTGTATTTTCCGGGCTTGCGCATGTTCAGTCATTACCTGGCTTGGAAGGGCACTCTAAACGGGTTGAAGTTGGAAGACAAGGTATTCACCCCTTTAACAGAGATCTCGGGTATTGAGCAGGTGCTAAATCAAAGGGTTTCGAAGGTTGAATTCGAACACTTGCGAGACCTGTCCAGGCGAATCAAGCTGGAGCATTTGCCAAAGTTTCTGGAAAAATATTTGTAAGAGTTTGTGGACCACGGGAGACACGGGGAATCGCGGATGGAATGCCATCCAGATAACGAAGCAGCCTCAGAACGATCAAACAGGATGCACAGGATAGAAAGGATGTGGGAGCTTCCGCCCCCTGCTGCGGGTAGGAAATCCTAAGTTCATCATCCGTTTTTTTCATCCTCTTTATCCTGTCCATCCTGTTACATTCTTATGGATGGATTTGGCATTATCAAGAACTCGCCGCCTCCCCCGTGTTCCCCGTGGTGCATCTCTTAGCTGGGTCAACAGTCACTATGATTTCAGAATCAGCCAAAAAGGTTTTGCGTATTGAAGCCGAGGCCATCACGGACCTCATCGAGCGTATCGATCATCGCTTCGAGGAAGCAGTCAATGCACTCTACGCCTGCAATGGCCGTGTGGTGGTGACTGGAATCGGCAAGTCTGGGATCATCTGCAAGAAGATTGCAGCCACGTTAGCCAGCACGGGGACGCCCGCCCTATTTCTTCATCCGGCGGAGGCAAACCACGGAGATTTGGGAATGATTGTCCGGGGTGATATCGTGCTGGCTGTATCCAATAGTGGTGAAACCGAGGAGCTTATCAGGCTCTTGGAGCTATTGAAGCGCCTGGGAATTTTCTTGATTACGATGGTTGGCAATCCCAGTTCCACTTTGGCCAGATTTAGCGATCTTGTCCTGGATGTAAGCATTCGTCAGGAGGCCTGCCCACTCGGATTGGCTCCCACCGCCAGCACCACGGCAGCTCTGGCAATGGGAGACGCCCTGGCTATGGCGCTTGCCGAGAAACGCGGGTTCAAAGAAGAGGACTTCGCCAACTTACACCCAGGTGGAAAGCTGGGAAAGAAGCTGCTTCGCGTTGAAAACCTGATGCACACTGGAAGCGAAATGCCGGTGGTCAATGTGCAAACTCCGATGAAAGATGTCATTTATGAAATTTCCAAAAAGGGGCTGGGAGTCACTGCTGTCGTCACAAAAGAGAACCTTGTGGCCGGCATTATCACCGACGGCGACCTGCGGCGATTGCTTCAGCGGGATGAAAATATTCTAAAGAAAACGGCAGGGGAATGCATGCACGCCAATCCCCAAAGCATCCGTCGACAGGATCTGGCCGCGGCTGCTCTGGGGAATATGGAAAATAGGAAGATCACTTCCCTGCTAGTGACAAATCAGGAAGGAGTTTTAGAAGGAATCATTCATATTCATGATCTGTGGGAGACACAGATTTTTTGAATGTCGAAAGACATTCCAGTACAGAAGAGACGTCTGCGCCACAAGTTGTGGTGCAGGCCTCCGGCCTGGATCATCATTCAACATTCGACAGCTCTCGATTGCAGAACCGGCAAATCCTAGCGCCCGCCTTGATCGTCTCAGCACAGTAAGGACATTTTCGGATTTCCCCATTGTCTGCAAAACCGCCTTCCTTAAAGGCACTCTGATGATCTTCAATGATTTGCTTGATCGACTGAGCGTCCTTCTTGGTATGGCCATGGCTGTAAATCTGGTTCTGCCCGCCCGAAGACTCAATCCAAATATCTGACCAAAGCAACCCGGTTTTGATTCGGACCGAGGAGACATGACGAATGTTGATGGACTCTTCGTCGGAGGAAAACCACGATCGCTTGATTTTAATCACCTGAACTGGACTCACCGAAATCTTGGTAGGGAAAAGACGATTCCCCCGAGTCAGACGGCTGGCAGTAAATATCTGGTGGCTGGAATCGGGGGTCGAGGAAGATTGACTCGTCTTCATTCACTCTCCTTTGAGTAGGCCCACAACGTAATCGCGATTCAAACGAGCAATAAAGCTGAGGCTAATTTCTTTGGGACAAACGGCTTCACACGAACCGATATTTGTACAGTTGCCGAAGCCGGCTTCGTCCATGGCCTTCACCAGGTTCCTCGCCCGCCGGTAACGTTCCGCCTGGCCTTGCGGAAGGATGCCCAAGTGTGCGTTTTTGGCGGCCACGAAGAGCATGGCAGAAGCATTCTTGCAGGCAGCCACACAAGCACCACACCCGATGCAGGAAGCAGCATCCATGGCCAAATCCGCACTCGTCTTAGGAACCGGAAGAGAATTGGCCTCCGGAGCTTGTCCGGTCGAGACAGAAATGAATCCACCGGATT
This sequence comes from Terriglobia bacterium, assembly GCA_041478005.1. Classification (GTDB taxonomy): domain Bacteria; phylum Acidobacteriota; class Terriglobia; order Versatilivoradales; family Versatilivoraceae; genus JBGOVH01. The sequence goes on from JBGOVH010000045.1 coordinate 5,127, forward strand.
GGATGATGCGATCAAAAGCGCTCCGATCCACGACCAGATCTTTGATGACCGGAAAAGCGCGCGCGCGCCAGGGTTCGATAGTAATGTGGTCTCCGTCTTTGAAATGACGCATATGGAGCTGGCATACCGTCGTGGCGTGCCGGCCGCCGTGAGGAACGGCGTTGATCACAAGTGAGCAAGTTCCACAGATCCCTTCGCGACAATCGGAGCCAAAAGCAATCGGCTCTTCGCCACGCCCAATGAGTTCTTCATTTACGACGTCCAGCATCTCTAAGAACGACATGTCGGGAATAATCTTCTTTGCCTGGTAGGTCACGAACTTCCCCCGACTCTGGGCATTTTTTTGGCGCCAAACTTTCAGGGTAAAATCCATTACTGGTAGCTCCTTTGAGTCATCTTCAGCTCTTCGTAAACCAGGGGTTCCTTATGAAGCAAAGGCGCCTTGTCTTCCCCTTGGAATTCCCATGCCGATACAAAAGAAAAGTTTGCATCGTCTCGAAGCGCTTCTCCGTCTTCAGTCCGGAACTCTTCGCGGAAATGTCCTCCGCAAGATTCAGCCCTTGTCAGAGCATCCAAACACATCAGTTCGGCAAATTCCATGAAGTCGGCCACCCTTCCGGCACGCTCAAGTAATTGATTAAGGTTGCCAAGCTCTCCCAGCACGTTCACGTTTTCCCAAAACTCCTGACGAATTTGTGGAATTCGACTCAGAGCCTCCTTCAATCCCTTTTCGTTCCGAGCCATCCCACACTTTTCCCAAACTATCCCTCCCAATTCTCGGTGGAGAGAACTAACGGTTCGTTTGCCACGGATGGAGAGCAATTTCTTGATTCGAGTTCTAACCTCCTCCTCCCCTTTTTTGAATTCAGCATGAGTCGTGGGAACCTTCGCCTGTTTGTGCGATCCAAAGTAATTCCCAATCGTATAGGGAAGAATGAAATACCCATCGGCCAAACCCTGCATGAGAGCGCTGGCTCCCAGGCGGTTGGCGCCGTGGTCGGAAAAGTTGGCCTCACCGATGACAAACAGTCCGGGAATGTTACTCATGAGATTGTAATCCACCCACAACCCGCCCATGGTGTAGTGGACAGCAGGATAAATGCGCATGGGTGTCCCGTAGGCATTTTCACCCGTGATCCTTTCGTACATCTCAAAGAGGTTTGCGTACCGCTCTTCGATAGTGTCTTTGCCCAATCGCTTGATGGCGTCTGAAAAATCCAAGTAGACGCCCAGGCCTCCAGGTCCCACGCCACGCCCGGCATCGCAGGCTTCTTTAGCCGCCCGGGAAGAGATATCCCGCGGCGCTAAGTTGCCATAACTGGGGTACTTTCGTTCGAGATAGTAATCTCTTTCGCTTTCCGGTATCTGATGAGGCAGGCGCTTGTCACCCGGGGTCTTTGGAACCCAGACCCTGCCGTCGTTTCGCAGGGACTCAGACATCAACGTTAACTTGCATTGGTGATCACCACTCACCGGTATACAAGTGGGATGAATCTGGGTGTAGCACGGATTTCCAAATGCAGCACCCTTCTTATAAGCCCTGAAAGTCGCAGTGACGTTACAACCAATCGCGTTGGTTGAAAGATAGAAGACGTTGCTGTATCCACCAGTCGCCAAAACAACAGCGTCGGCTGAATGACTGGAGATTTCACCTGAGACCAGATTCCGAACCACAATCCCCCGGGCGTATCCGTCCACGACCACCAGATCCAGCATCTCCGCCATGGGAACCATCTGGCATGCGCCGAGACCAATCTGACGAGACAAAGCCTGATAAGCTCCAATCAATAGCTGTTGTCCCGTTTGCCCGCGCGCATAAAAGGTCCGTGAGACTTGTGCGCCTCCAAAGGATCGATTGGCCAGCAATCCGCCATATTCGCGGGCAAAGGGAACTCCCTGGGCAACGCACTGGTCAATAATATTGACGCTCACTTGAGCGAGCCGGTAAACGTTGGCTTCGCGGGCGCGGAAGTCTCCCCCCTTGATCGTGTCATGAAACAGACGATAAACGCTGTCCCCATCGTTTTGATAATTCTTAGCTGCGTTAATTCCGCCTTGGGCTGCGATACTGTGGGCACGGCGGGGAGAATCGTGAAAACTAAAGCACTTAACGTTATAGCCAAGTTCGGCCAGAGAAGCCGAAGCTGAGGCGCCGGCCAAACCCGAGCCCACGACGATTACTTCAAATTTTCGCTTATTGGCCGGATTCACCAGCTTCATCTCCAGCCGATGACGGTCCCACTTCTTGTCCAGTGGCCCGGCAGGAATGTTAGACTCTAGTTTCATATCATTTTCGTTTCTTCTGCGAATTCAGGCTGTCAATCTAATGTGAAATGTCACATATAAGAAGTAAAACGTGAGGCGTGATCCGTTTTTCCGCTCAAGAATCAGGCATCACGTTTCACTATTCACGCTTCACTTTACAATTCCCGCTAACACGGCCAGCGGCATTGAACAATTACCAACAAAAACAATGACAGCTACGGTTTTTGCCAAACGATCAATAACGATCCCTGCGTTCCTGTTCTTCAAACCCAGCGATTGAAACGAGCTGCCCACACCATGGCTCAAATGGAGGCACAACAAGCCCATAGCCAGAATGTAAAACCCCGAAACAACGGGAGAAGAGAATCCCAGAATGGTCATTCTGTAAACGTCATGCCTCCCCAGCGAATCTTCCAAATGTAGATACTCCGGATTGGTCACACCCATGGTGAACTGCATCAGGTGATAAGCGACAAAGGAGAAGATAACCAATCCGCTGAGGAATAGCGTGCGAGAGGCAAGGCTGGAAGCCGGAGGTTTGTTGTTGAGATACCGAACAGGGCGGGCCCTTCGGTTTTCCAGAACTAACTGAATGGCTGTCGTGATATGCAAAACCACAATCAAAATCAAACCCAGCCGAACCGACCAAAGTAAACCGGGCTTTGACTTCAAGAATGCAGCGTAGGCATTGAGAGCCTCAGGCCCGAGAAAAACCTGGAGATTCCCGAGCATATGACCAATGACAAAGATGAATAGCCCCACGCCAGTCAGGGCCATGATGTACTTCTTGCCTAAGGAAGAGCCTAAGATATTGGTGAGGATGCTCATATGAAGTCTGTCTTCGTTAAGCCACCTATTCTTGCTTTCGATAAAAAACAAGCCTCGAGGAACCATGAGTTAAAACATTTTCCATTTGCTATTTTCTATTTGATATTTTCCATTAGTTAGTTCGGTGGAGTGCCACGAGCGGTTTTGATCGACGAACCGATGATTCTGGACAATTGAGCATTTTCTCCAATAATGTCCGCTAACAATTCCATTTTGATGAGTTCACTTTTTTGGATTATTCGAAGCCAGATCGAAGTCTCGTTCAGTTCTTTCAAAACGACTCCCAACTTGTGCCTGAAGTCCGCGTGGCTTTCAGCTGCTCTAGCCTCGCCATAGTTTGGGGGCTGGAGAAGTCCCAGACCGTAATATCTGTCCTGCAATATGCCTTCCCGCAGGAGTCTTGGGCAATACTGAAGTGAGCTTTATGATTCTGACCGCAAAATCAACAAGCCGTTCCTCGAGTTCATCAGCTTTCTTCTGCCTTTCGTTCAAGACGCATCCTTGTGAACATGCCCAACCGTTATTCCAAATAGCAAATGGCAAATAAACAATCGAAAATGGAAAATATTTGGCTCAACCGAAGAAGGATTCAGTGATAATTCTCAATCATAGTACTCAAGCCCCAGGTGTGTGATGAGCTCTTCTCCTTTCAAGTAACGTAGTGTGTTCTTGAGTTTCATCAATTGGATGAAAAGATCGTGCTCGGGATAAAGTTCGGGCGCACACTGGGGGCTCTTGAAGTAAAAGGATAGCCACTCCTGAATGCCATGCATTCCGGCTCGTTTGGCCAGGTCCAGAAAAAGCACAAGGTCCAGGCAAAGCGGGGCAGCCAGAATGCTATCGCGGCACAGAAAATTGACTTTGATTTGCATCGGGTACCCTAGCCATCCGAAAATGTCGATGTTATCCCATCCTTCTTTATTATCACCGCTGGGAGGGTAATAGTTGATGCGGACTTGATGATGGAATCCTTTGTAGAGGTCAGGATAGAGGTCCGGTTGAAAAATATGCTCAAGCACGGAAAGTTTTGATTCTTCCTTGGTCTTAAAGGACTGGGGATCATCCAGAACTTCCCCATCTCGATTCCCCAAAATATTTGTGGAAAACCAGCCCTTCAATCCAATCATACGGGATTTCAGACCCGGGGCGATGATGGTCTTCATCAAGGTTTGTCCTGTCTTAAAATCCTTCCCGCAGATTGGGACTTTGTTTTTCTGCGCAAGCTCCACCATTGCCGGGAAGTCAACCGAAAGATTCGGAGCTCCATTCGCGTAGGGAATTCCCGTGGAAAGAGCAGCGTAGGCATAGATCATGCTGGGGGAGATCTTGGAATCGTTCTTTTTCAGCCCTTGCTCAAATTTTGCGAGCGAGGAATGAACTTCACTTGGCTTCAGGAAAATCTCGGTGCTGCCGCACCAGATCATGACCAACCGGTCAAGGCCGTTTTCATCCTTGAACTTTCTGATGTCCTCCATTACCTGGAGCGCCAAATCATACTTTGTCTTCCCTTTTTTCGCCTTTGAGGCGCTCAACCTCTTGACATAATGCTTGTTGAAGACTGCATTCCAGGGACGAAGCTTTTTGAGCTGAGGGCCCAAAGAATCGAGAAGGCGAGCCTCCAGAACCCCGGAACGGACAGCCGTTTCATAGCAGGACTCTCCATGAATATCCCAACCGCCAAAAACCAGATCGTTGACATCGGCCAGAGGAACAAAGTCCTTAATCATGGGAACGCGCCGCTCGGTGCGTTTTCCCAGTCGAATGGTTCCCATCTGAGTCAAAGACCCGATTGGCTTGGCAGACTGTGTTCGAATGGCCTCCACGCCAGCAATAAAGGTGGTGGCAACGGCGCCCATGCCAGGAATGAGCACACCGAGTTTCCCTTTAGCCGGCGCAATCTTTGTGCCTTTTTTGATCACTTTGTGTTTTCTCCAGGATAAATGAATGTGGAATGAGAGCGAAAAAGAGCCGAAAGCAAACAGGAATGATGCAATGAAAGGGGAAGATTTTCAACCTTAAATTGGGGTGGTTGTAATACGTTTAGAAGCTGTAAAAAAA
>JBGOVH010000449.1:0-3483 GCA_041478005.1 Terriglobia bacterium
CCTGGGACCTGGTCATCGTCACTGCGTAATCCTGGCGAACCCTCGACAGCTCTGCTTGAAGCGAGCCTATTGAGGAGTTGTTGGTGGAAGGCGCCCTCTTGGTCGAGACAGCTTGTCGTTCCAGTGGTATGGTTTGGTTTGACTGGGCAGGTTTCGATTCGGAAAGCTCAAGCATGCGCTGCCGTAGCGAAGTATTCTCTTCATTGAGTCTAACCATCTGGCTGGACGATTCTGCAATGATCAAATGACTTTGATGCAACTTATACGCCATCCCGCCAATCAACAGGAATAGGATTAGGAGACTTAAGGTATAGGCATACTTTCGAGGAATCACGCCCCAGGATAAACTTCCAAGCCAGCCCCCCAATCCCTTTCGCGCCTCTTGGGGCTTTCCTAACACTTCGTCCGAAAACCGAATTCCCTCCAGCCTGGCCCGTTCAACGAAACGTTGTTTATAACTGGAGTCGTGAAAAGCAACATTGGACGAGTGGGAAAGTCCCTCATCCTGGGGATCCAAAAGAGGCAGGTGTTCGTGAAGGATCTCTGTAAAGTCTGTGTACCTGACTCGGCACGAGGCACAGGCACGAAGGTGAGTCTGAAGCTCTGTAAACTCCTTATCGGCAATTTGGCCCAGGGCGGCCAATGCGCACAGCTCCTCAAAGTATTCATGATTTGATTCACCAGAATTTGCCATCATACGCCTCCAAATCTGAAACGGTGGAAAGAGAGAATCCGAGAATCTTTCTTAAAGCTCAGAGACTTCCCGTTTTTGAAAAGGAATCAGGTCGCTTCTTTCTTAGAATAGACCGGTCGTGCAAGAAATCCCTCAATTTCTTGAGCCCTCGGTAGTAGTGATTTCTCACATTGGGAAAGGGCTCATTCAGATGCGCCGCGATTTCTTTCAGGTCAAGCCCTTGGAAGTAGGCCAAATCCAAAGTTTTGCGTTCCTTTTCATTTAATATACTCAAGCCTTTTTCGATGACTCGCGCCCAATCGTCAAAGGTCAAGCCATTCCAACTGCTTGGAGACTGAGGAAGCTCCCAAAGCTCGATCCCACCCCCTTCCTGACCATCATAGAAATTTCTAAGATTCAAATATTTCTGACGGTTCAGGCTTTGGTGGTAGGCATATTGGAGAATCCAGGTTTTTGCGGTGCCCTTTGCCGGATTGAAGTAATCGATTTTTTGGTAAATCTTGAGGAAGACTTCCTGCATCAAGTCCTCCGCCTCGCCTCGATCGTGCAGTATCTTCAGAGCCACGCTAAACACCAGGCGGTAGTGGCGATCAAAAAGAACTGACAAAGCATCCTGATGCCCCAGTTTGAGTTGTTCCATCAGGACTTCGTCAGAACATGCCTGGAGTTGAGAAGGTTTCACTTAAACTCGCTGCGGGATGGGGTCCCCTATAAGAGCGTGATCGTTATATTGAACCTTCGTAGAGTATGCAGCTCAAACCACGTTTTTGTATCAGGCAAAAAACAATACCCCATTATATACCAAAAACAAATAAGACACCGCAGCCCGCGAAGATCTCCAGGATATTCCCTTCGGACCCATTTCCTGAAACAAGAAACATGATGCATGCCGTCACATTAGTCGTGGGAAGAGCACAATTTTGACCCGACGACACCCATTCTCATTCCACTGAATGATCAAACGAAAACCCTTCTAAACCTAAGCTCACCAAGTGAAACCTCTCCCTTCCTTTGCCAGTTGGCTTCTTTGGTAACCGGCTTGCGGCTTGCCCATCATAGGCCTGAGCTAATTCTAAGTTGCGGAAGTTCGTGTTGTAACTGGCCACGTTGAGGCCTACCGGGATCAACGCGGTCGGCTTTAACGAGTGTTCATGAATTATGCTTCTAGCCAAATTTTTGCATCGTTTGGAAGCGCATCAACCACTGGAAGCGCATCAACCACTGGAAGCGCATCAACCACCGAAATGGGGATGGACCTCAGAGATGAAACCTTTCAGAGTCTTTCAACTGGTATTTTGGGGAACATTGGCACTCTTTTCTTCGATGACTCTTACGGGCCTGGTCGATAGTCACTCCGCCATCGAAGCCCCAACTGGCTTCGATAATCAGAGTAATGGTCTTCTGGAACAAAACAATTTTGAGCTTGACAGAGGAAAGTTCGATGAGCGTGAGGAAGTAGACGACGGACTCGGACCGGTTTACAACGCCCAGGCCTGCGGTGAATGCCATCAGAACCCGGTCTCAGGCGGCATCAGCCAAGTCACTGAGATGAGGGCGGGGCATTTCGATGGTGTCAACTTCATCGACCACCCTGGCGGCTCACTGATCCACTCTCGGGCCATTGACGCAGCCATTCAGGAACGAGTCCTTCCCGGTAATGAAACTCGAACTTTTCGTACATCCCTAAACACGCTTGGTGATGGCTTTGTCGAGGCCATCCATGACAGCGTGTTCGTGCATATTGCAGCCCACCAGCCAGCTCAATCCATGGGCCGTATTGCCGGTGAGGTCATCCGGGTACCGGTATTGGAAGCTAGTGGCTCGCTTCGCGTGGGTCGCTTTGGTTGGAAGAACCAGCATGCCAGTTTGCTGTCGTTCTCCGCAGATGCCTACAAAAATGAGATGGGGATCACCAGCCCGTTACAACCTAGCGAGAATACATCCAACGGCAATCCCGTAGACTTGTTTGACACGGTGCCCGATCCGGAGAACCAAGACGATGTTGAAGCCTTCTCTCGCTTTATGAGATCCACCAAGGCTCCGCCGCGCGATGAAGAGCTTGCAGCTACCTCCGATGCTCAGGCTGGTTCACAGTTATTCGACCAGACTGGCTGCGGCATATGCCATATCCGTTCAATCATTACTGCGCCTGCCGGCACTTTGATCAATGGTGGAACGTTTATTGTGCCGCCCGCCCTCGGCAATAAGGTTATCCACCCATTCAGCGACTTTCTGCTTCACGATGTGGGAACGGGCGATGGCATCGTGCAGAACGGGCCACAATCCACCAGGAACAAGCTGCGTACCGCTCCTCTATGGGGAGTGCGCACCCGTAACCGCCTCATGCACGACGGGGAGTCTTTGACCTTCCACAACGCCATCTTGCGCCACGGTGGGGAAGCCGACTTCGTCACCAATCGTTTTCGAGATCTAAGCAACAAAGAAAGAATGCAGATCGTTAAGTTTCTCGAGTCCCTGTGATCTGGTGCTTGTACAGGAAAAAGTAGGCTCAGATACGCGTTCTGGCTTCAGCTCCGTGGCCGGGGCAGGTGGGCTTCGGACGATTTGATAGCTGGGTTGGGTGTAGACGTCAACCCTACCTCCCGCAACCATCCGATTGCTGCCCAGCGCTACTCGGTATGATCCCCACCGTCATCCAGTTTCTCCAGAATGGGACTATCGAGCACCACTCCGGCGTCGGCAGAATCAAAGTCGTACTTTGAGATGTTGTTGAGGTTTTCCACCCGTCCCATCCAAATTCCAGGGTGCCTGCCAAAGCGGCAGCAAGC
>JBGOVH010000313.1:0-4430 GCA_041478005.1 Terriglobia bacterium
AATGCCTAAAACAAAGTAAGCCGCGAATAAACGCAAATAAACGTGAATGAAAACTGCATGGGCGAAAACAAGAATGCGTTATTCATGCGCCCATCCAGCTTTTGGGAATACAGTTTGCATTCTTCCTTCTCGCTGGACTTGATACGCGTTATTACCTATCGCCTTCTTTCACTTGCCTGCCTTTGCCTAGCCTGGCTTGTATTCAATTCGCGCCTATTCGCGTTCGTTCGCGTTCATTCGTGGCTGTGCTCGGCGAGGCCGTGACCCTTAACCTATTGCCGGTTGACGCAGAAGGCCAACTTATTCTATGCTTGCATTATGGTTCCATAATACAACCATGGAAGATGGTGAAAAATCATGGCTACTCTTACAATTAAGAACCTTCCTGACGATCTCTATAGAAATATCAAACAGAGGGCATCTCAGCGTCGACGCAGTATCAACAGTGAGATAATCGTCTGCCTGGAGAGTGTAGTGAAAGGCTCGAGGATCGATACCAAGTCTTTGTTATCAAGAGCACGTCATCTTCGCAAGACGACCAACCGAGTAGTCCTCAGCGACAAGATACTCAATCGCGTCAAGAAAGAGGGACGTCCTTGATCGTGGTCGACACCAATGTGATCGCTTATCTTTTCCTGGAAGGAGAACGGACGCCACAAGCCGAAAGAATCCTGGAAGCCGATCCTGAATGGGCAGCTCCAATGCTCTGGCGATCCGAGTTCTTAAGCGTCTTAGCCCGATATCTTCGTCTTGGAATCATCTCACTAGAAGTGGCAGTAAGCATGGCACAGGAATCTGAGCGGCTTTTGGAGGGTAACGAATTCGAAGTCTCGTCAGCACAAGTTCTTGAATTGACGCGCAAATCACAATGTTCTGCATATGATTGCCAGTTTGTCGCCTTGGCGCAGGATCTCAACGTCCACATGGTGACTTCGGACAAAAGGATCCTTCGAGAGTTCCCATCGATTGCCATCTCAATGGAGAAGTTCATTTGTTAGTGTGCCACGGATTTACGAATTATTGGATGACAGATCATCATTTCTTGTTGCCGGATCCATAACGGAAGACCAACTCGAGAGCTTCTGTCAATGATCGATTCAGGTGTCATAGTAATTTAGACGATGCGAGGATCACCAGTGCCAGTAGAACTTGCAGAAAACAACCTGCCCATCACCAGCAAATGGCTCTTCCCTGAATACGACTTCTCCCTGATGGACCCTGCGACCTATGAAAGTGTGATCATTGAACGAATCTTGGATCGCGGCAGTTGGGCCGAAGTCAACTGGCTATATGCATATTACGGCGAATCGCGGCTTGCGACCTGGGTCAGCGAACACGGATTCCGCCTTCTGTCCCCTCGTTCGTTTGCTTTGTGGCGATTGATCCTGAGGGTTGAGAAGTATGTAGCGCCGGATTGGGCTCAGAAAGCGAGGAATTTGGGATGGTAACCTTCCACCCTGAAGCCATCACTACTGAATGCGGAAAAGCGTTAGAACTACTTCTTACTCAGCCAGCTTTAGCCAGTTTTTACCTGGCAGGCGGCACAGCCCTGGCTCTACAAATCGGCCATCGAATATCGACTGACCTCGACTGGTTCTCACCTCTACAACTCTTGGAATCCTGGGATCGCGAGAGACTCAGATCAGCCTTGGGCCAAGCGAGCGCTTTCGAGGTTATCAATGAACAGGATGGTCAAATGTTTGCTCGATTGGCGGGGGTCGATATCAGCTTTATTCACCAGCCGCATCCGTTGCTTGAATCTGTTGTGGATTACCACGGAACTCCGTTAGCTTCCCCCACCGACATTGGTCTAATGAAGTTGGCGGCTATCAACTCACGAGGCACGCGACGCGACTTTATTGATCTTTTTTGCCTTAGGGACTGGGCGTCGATTAATCAGCTGACTGAACTCGCCGAAACAAAGTATGCCGATCGTCCTACTTTCCTGGATATCGCCGCCCGTGCCTTGGTTTACTTCGCTGATGCCGAGCGGCAGCCCATGCCTCATCTACTGTGGAGGGAGATCCGTTGGACGGATGTCGTTAAGTACTGTCAAGAAGGAGCGAGAAGCTTGACAAACCGAATGCGCGAAAAACATCGTTGAAGTTATAATACATCAGACGGTGTGAAAAAATGCGCCGGGTCAGGGGACCCGGCCTACAACGCGTCCGCAAAACCTTTGGAATGATTGTAGGCCGCGTGCCCTCACGCGGCGTTTCCCCGGAATTTCGAATTTTTTCACACCTTCTCAGCTACGGGGGGGAATCGCAAGGCATTGGTAGCCACGATGAATGCGCTTTCTGCGTTCATCGTGGGCTTTTCCATGGCCGGCACGCCTGTCCACGACAAATGCAACCTGCGCGTTTGTCGTGTCTACCAAACTGGAGCATTACTTGAAGTTGAGAGAAACACCCATGAGAGGAAGCTTTCTAAAATCCGCATTCTTTGCTGGATACTCAGATCACCTTTCCCAGGTACTTTACATTTTTGGGGTCGTGCTTTAAGTCACCGAAGATGAGTTTTCACCGTGCTGCAGATCAACCTTAATCATAAAACCAACTTTGGTTCGTTTGCGCTATATCTATTCCTAGCCGCATGCTCGCACGCACCGGAGTCCTTCCAGAAATCTGTCGTCAAAGCTCAGCTTGATACCAATGTTCTCCTTATTACCGTCGACACGCTTCGAGCCGACCATGTCTCCTGTTATGGCGGCAGGTCCGTTGCTACGCCGAACATGGACGCACTGGCCTCACGAGGAGTTCGGTTTGCTCAAGCGATCGCCCAGGTGCCATTGACCACTCCTTCTCATGCATGCATCTTGACTGGCACGTACCCACAAGTTCATAAGCTCCGCGATAATGGAGGATTTATCCTCGATAACCGGATACCGACTGTCGCCACGGTCATCCGCGAAGCCGGATTCAATACAGCTGCCATCGTGGGTGCAGGGGTGCTCCACCACCAATTCGGCATGAATCGCGGATTCGACACCTATCAGGACGAGATGAACGAAAGAGCCAGCGCAGATCTTCTGCCGGGTGTCATTCCCGAAATAAGAGGAGAAATTGTCGCTCGGCGGGCTCTCGAATGGCTGGAAAGCAAACAGAAGGAAGGTATCGGAGTCGAGCCGGGGAAGAACTTCTTTTTGTGGGTACACTTTTACGATCCGCATTTTCCCTATGACCCGCCTCAGCCTTTCCGATCGCGATACAGCAAAGACCTTTACTCGGGAGAGGTGGCGTATGCGGACGAGCAGGTAGGCAAGCTGATGAAGGCTTTGCGTGATCTGAACCTTGAAAATCGGACTCTGGTTTTTCTGATGGCTGATCATGGGGAGAGCTTGGGCGATCACGGGGAATTTACCCATGGGGTCTTTCTCTATGACGAAACAGTACATGTCCCAATGTTGATGGCTGGTCCACGGATACCTCCAGGGCGTGTGGTCTCTCAACAGGTTCGCGCCATCGATGTGATGCCGACGATTCTAGATTATCTTGGCCTTTCGCCGGGAACTCAGGCCCAGGGTACAAGCCTGATGCCTGCAGCGACGCATGGGCAGACAATCCGTACCAATTACGCCTATATGGAAACTCTCTATCCCAAGACCAGTCATGGGTGGTCCGAGCTGCGCGCCGTTCGTACCGATGAGTACAAACTAATTGTTGCCCCCACTCCTGAGCTCTATCAGCTGGCTCAAGACCCTGGTGAGAGTCATAACATTAAGAGTCAGTACCCCGCTGAAGCCGACCGCCTGGAAAAAAAAGTATGGGAGGTGGCGGGTCCACCTGAAAGTCAGGGGAAATTGGAGCGCCAGCCAGTTGACGAGCAGACGCTGCGTCAATTGCAGTCTCTGGGCTACGCCAGTGCTGGAGCACGCAAGGACCTTAAGATTGACAGGTCTGGCCCTGACCCCAAAGATCGAGTTTATGTGCTCAAAACCCTGGATCGAGTGGCCAGCCTGATGAACCACGATCAATTTGTCGCGGCTATTCCTTTGCTGGAGGAGATCGCTCGTCAGGACGCAACCAACCCCGTCATTTATAGCAAGCTGGGAACCTGCTACCAAAGAACCCGACAATACACTAAAGCCTCTCAGGTCTACCAGAAGGCCATCCAGAACAAAGCGGATACTGACCAAACACACGCCGAACTTGGGAATTTATATGTGCGTGCCGGACAGTTGCAAGAGGCAGTTGCATCGATGGAGCAGGCCGCTGAGATGAACATGACCGGTTTACAGAATCTCGCTAACCTGGCGACCGCTTACCTCAACCTTGGAAGATTCCCCGAAACGGAGCGCGTTCTCAAAGCCATTCTCATTCAGAACGATCGGCACGCTATGGCTCATAACGTTTTCGGAATTCTGGAAATTCAAAAGCGACAAGGACCTCAGGCCAGAGAACATTTTGAAAAAGCCATTGAACTGGACC
>JBGOVH010000229.1:0-5216 GCA_041478005.1 Terriglobia bacterium
AGCATGGGGGAATTAAGCCATTCTCGCGACAATTCACCCATCATTACCTCAAAACATAAGGAAAAGTTTGACGAACAGTTGCAGCATCCATTCAAAGCGCCCAAAAGTGTTCATTTACAAAATAGAAACAGTCTGGACTTAGTTTCATCCCAATAAGTCATTGGTGCGGGAATTGCATTCCAGTAAGGAAGGTTTGGGGCATTTTGATGTTTGCAGGTCACGAGGTTGATCTGGGCACATTCAGATGCAACCCGATTCTCCCTGAAATCCCTGATACTCTTTTTCTCGGCCGATTCCCCTAAGGGTGAGAAGAAAAAAGAGGAAGAAGTTAAGGAGAAAGAATTCTATCGTGCCGAACGTTCTTACGGGTCGTTCGCAAGGAGCGTTGAGCTACCGGCCGAAGTAAGGCCAGATCAGATCAACGCCTCATTCAAAGATGGGGTTCTCGAGGTTCGCTTGCCCAAAACCGAAGAGGCCAAGAAAAAAGTAACAAAGATACACATCAACTGAAGGAGGAGACTGCAATGAAAGCAATAATGGAGAGAGAAACGGTAACGCTCAAAGCCCGTCAAGTCATGCAGAGGCCGGTTGTCGCCACCACAACGCGGGCGTCCGTGCGGGACGTCGCCAGTCAGCTGGTTGCTAACGCATTTAGTGGAATGCCCGTGTCCGAACGCGACGGCACAGTCGTCGGAATCATCACCGAAGCCGACATTCTTAAGGCGCTGGTGGAAGGGCGAACTCTGGAAACATTGACCGCCGCCGATGTCATGTCAGCGACTCCCAAGACAGTAGATATTGAAACACCGATAGATGAAGTGATGAAGCTTCTCCAGGAACAGCACATTCTGCGTGTTCCTGTAACCGACCGAGGCAAACTGACCGGTATTATTTCTCGCAGTGATATCATCCGGGCAGGGCTCGAGCCAGAGTTCATGGCGTTTTGAGGAAGTTCCAGTAAGAAGAACCGCAAAGAACTTTCGGATCGCCGCTGGCGACGAAAGTGGGCTTCCCCTTTTTGCTCTATATTGGAGTTCCAAGATTGACAGGAAAGATGGATGGGTCCTCCTTCTCGTCGTCGTCCTCGAGTTCCAGGAATGAGGACGACGACGAGGATGATCTTCAAAGGAGGAGATTCCTGGAGTAGACAATTATGAATTCTTCCCTAAATCAACAAATCGCCGACAAGTTGCGAGAGGTGGCGGACTTGCTGCAGCAGCAAGGGGCCAATTCTTTCCGGGTTAGCGCATACCGCCATGCGGCCACAACTCTGGTGAATCTAGACCAGGACTTGCACGACGTGTTTGAAAAAGAAGGGCTGAAGGGGCTTATGGCCCTTCCAGGCATTGGTAAAGGGATTGCCGCAGCCATCCATGAGATCTTGAGCACCGGGCGATGGAGCCAGCTGGAACGTCTCCGCGGAACGCTGGATCCAGTTCACCTGTTCCAGTCTGTGCCGGGTATTGGTCCTGACTTGGCCCAGCGCATCCATGATACTTTGCATGTTGACACGCTCGAAGCGCTGGAGATATCGGCTCACGACGGAAGCCTGGAGTCTGTCCGGGGACTGGGTCCGCGTCGGGCTGCGGCTCTGCGTGCTGCGCTGGCGAACATGCTGGGCCGTGTGCACGACCGAAAGGCCAGAGCTCTCAACAAACCTGAAGTAAAACTGCTGCTGGATGTCGATCGTGAATACCTGGAAAGGTCTCGCTGGGGAGAACTTCCCACCATTGCACCCAAGCGCCTGAATCCGGAAGGAAAGTCATGGCTGCCGGTATTGCATACGCGGAGAGCGGAATGGCACTTGACCGCCATGTTTTCAAATACGGCTCGGGCCCATGAGCTTGGGCGAATCAAGGATTGGGTGGTGTTATTTTTTTACGATGATCATCACCGTGAAGGTCAGAACACCGTCGTGACCGAGACGCAAGGAACACTCCGTGGCAAGCGTGTTGTCAGAGGACGCGAGCCCGAATGCATGGCCTACTATGCCGGACTTTCCAGTCAGGGAATGCAGGAAGAACTGAATTGGGCAGATACGGAAGAAACAAGGCTCGCGGGTTGAAGACTTACCCTGAACATAGCGAGCCACAAATCCTCATACGAAAGGAGGAAGTCGACAGTGACGACAAGTTTGGCCGCAATAGATGCAGTAGGATCAGAAGTGGCTTCGAACCTGCCGGACTCTGAAGACAAATGCACATGCAAAGCACAAATTATGGCAGTTTCAAGTATCTCTTCTTTGTCATGATGCTGGTGGCCTTGATCTTGTCGGTGATCGGAATGCGCGATATTTCCTTAACGCCATACTCAGGCTACCAGGTCAGCGCCGACTATAAAGTGGTTCGGATTGCTGAAAACAGCCCCGCTGCTAAGGTTGGCATGAAGGTGGGTGACATCATTGTTGAGATCGGGGGAATCCCCACTGAAAAACTCTATCGCTTATCTCGGCTCCCCAGGCCGAAGATCGGCGAAGAGCAAAGGATCGCTGTGATGCAAGACCTCAACTGGCGTGAATTTGTGGTCAAGATGGCTGCTTTGCCTGCAAAAGAGCTTTATTTAGCCTGGACAGGCAATCTCGTGGCACTGATCATGCTAATTGTTGGGTTTGCAGTTCAATGGAAGCATCCAAACAAGGCAACCACTCTATTCTTTTTGAGCAACTTCTGCCTCGCGTTGGCTTTTCTGACGCCGCCATATTTTGAAACTCTGATCTTGAGGAAGATCGTGGCGCTGAATTTCGTTCTATTTTTGACCCTGGGTCTAGCCTTTTTCCTGCACTTGACCGTTCTGTTCCCAAAACCAAAACCAGCGGTGGTGGAAACCCCAATTGAATACATGATCTATCTCCCGGTCCCGCTCATGGCAATCTTTTATCTGAGTCTTCGACTCTTCCAGCCCTGGGCTGATTTGACCTTGAACCATTTTCTTCACTATGCCTTTGGATTGTCGGTGTTGTACTGCCTGGCACTGGCACTGGCAGCCGTAATTCACAGCTACTGGACGGCCTCCCCACCAGAGCGGTCTCACGGATTACATCTCGTTTTGCTGGGCTTGCTCGTCGGTATACTTCCTCCAGCCAGCAAAGTTCTGGTAGACACTTTCCTGCCCCAGTTCAACTTGCCTGGAAGGGATTATTGTCAACTGTTGGTGGTCTTCGTGTCTTTGACGCTTGGGTGGGCTCTGTGGAATACGAGGCCCAAAGAAGAGCCGGAGGGACTGAAGCATGCAGCTTAAGTGTCGCTTAAGCAGGCTGCAGTTTGGACAATTTGGAGTGCGGCAGCTTGCTGCTGCTTTCTGGATCACATTCGATCTATCGAGCCGGCAGCTTGCTGCTACACATCATCATTGCCAAGCCTGACCGAGGTTCCGACCCTAGGCGCCAGCCCAGCTGGCGCCAGCCAAAGCGGCAGCAAATTAACGCACTCCAAAGAAGAGCAATCTAGCGTTTCCTCGGGAAAAGAGCTGCGAAGCGCCTGTCTACGCGCGCAGTAGTAGGAGCGTCCTGCGGAATTTTGCAGGAAGGGATTGAGATCGAAGAGGGAAATCGCAAACCTGGATAAAAGTTGCAAACTTTGCAGTTGGATCTATAATAACCGCACTTGCGTTTTTTGCAATTACTCACAAGCTCACGCTTGCGAAGCTAAGTTGCTACGCTCTTTTTCCCCCATCATAAGAAGAGGAGGGAATGGGCTATGCCTGGAGCAAAAACAAAGCTCGCACCTTTTGAACGAAAAAGGCGATCTCGCCTTCTGGTAGTCGATGCCGACACCCAAGTCCGTGGAATAATATCCGAAGTCCTGCCCGGCGAAAAATACGAAGTGGTTTTCGGGGAATCGTCTGACTGCCTTGAAACCCTCCTTCCCGAGGATTCTCCCTTCGACGCTGTCTTGATTGATCTTTTCAAATCTGCTGAAAACTATTTTGCTTGGCTTTCCCCCCTTAAGGAAAAACAGCCGGCCACCGAGGTTATTTTTGTTTCCAAACTGGATGACATGAATCTCTGGACGGAAGCTATCCAGTGTGGCGCCTATGATTATCTACCCAGACCGTTGGATCGGGAGGAACTCAAAAGAGCCATAATAAATGCCTTGGAAAAGAATAAAACAAGCTTGATTTAGGGTGACGAGATGAAAGAGAAACAAGCACAAGAGAAGCCCTGGTCTATCATTCTGGCGGGAGGAGAAGGAGAACGGCTCAGGCCCATGGTGCAGCGCTGGTTGGGCCGTTACAAGCCAAAGCAGTATTGTACTTTTGTAGGGACCAGGTCGATGTTCCAGCACACATTGGATCGGGCCGATCAGATCACGACGCCCGACCGCAAGGTGACGGTCATCGCCAAAGCGCACTACGAAGACGCTTTGCCACAGCTGGCAGGACGGCAAGCCGGCAAGCTAATTCTGCAACCCCGCAACCTCGATACAGCGGCGGGAATTTTTCTCGCTCTGGCTCACGTCCGAGCGCAGGATCCGAATGCGACAGTCTTGATTCTTCCTTCGGACCATTTCATTCATCCTGAGGAGCAGTTTGTCCAGATGGTGAGAAGCGCGGTGCGAGCTGCTGAACAGTTACGGCACTGGATTTTTCTTCTGGGGGTTGCTCCCGAAAGCGCTGAAGCTGAATACGGCTGGATTATTCCCGGAGCCCGATTGGGCTGGATTGATGGACATCGTGTCCATGCATCTAAATCGTTTCTTGAAAAACCTCGCCTCGAAAAATGCAGGGAGGCCATGGAGGATGGGGCTCTGTGGAATACATTAATTCTGGCAGCCAAAGTCGAAACTCTGTGGACCCTGGGCTGGCGCTGCCTGCCAGACATGATGCCTCTGCTTGAGGTCTATGGTGAGGTGATCGGCACGTCAGAAGAGCAGGATATGCTGAAGGCGATTTATGAGCTTTTGCCCGCCCACAACTTCTCAAAAGATCTACTCGAGTGCGTCCCCGCACAAGTCGCTGTACTTGAACTGAGTAATGTCCATTGGTGTGACTGGGGTAACGCTGACAGGATCGTAAGTACGCTTTACCGGATTGGAAAACATCCATCATTTGATTTGGCACATGCAGCCGGGCAGCGAACGACGCAGTGTATCGTTAATCCCTCAACGCCTCAATCAAGCTGATCTTCGAGGCCCTGCGGGCAGGCAATCCGCCTCCCAGAATGCCAACTGCCGTAGCAAAAGCTATTCCCCACAACAAAATCTTAGGAGTGATTCTGA
>JBGOVH010000479.1:0-3318 GCA_041478005.1 Terriglobia bacterium
GATTCGTTATCTTCCCCCGCTAGTCATCGAACCTAAAGATCTGCTCCGCGTAGCTGCTTTGACATCTGAAGTGTTGAAGGCCTAGTGAATTCAATGTTGGCATTCAAAATTATAAGATTGCTCGTGTTAATGTCCGGACTTATGATCCCAGCCTTTTTCCAGTTTTCCCTTGGCACCGTGGGGATACAAGGGTTGTCTCAAGAAAAAGGAAAGTCTGAAGAGCAAGAAAAATCTGAGGAAAAACGAAAAAAAGTCTATACCAACGAAGATTTGAATGACCTCAAAGGGCCGGAGCTGAATGAGGGAGCCACAGTTGAAAAGAAATCCTCTTCAGCAAGCAAAGCGCATGGCGGCTCAACCATAGACCAGTACCGGGATCTTCACGGCCACGATCGCACCTATTGGCAGCGGAAAATCAACCCGTTACGTAACCGGCTGGAAACCTTAGATTCACAGATCACAGAACTGAAAGAGAAAAAGAATCACTTAAATCCCACTAGCGGCATCAAGGTTACGAGGCGTGGGCACTTGCGTGCGGGTTCGTCTAGTACTCGCCAGTCGGTGGAAAAACGCATTGAGGAAAAAGAACACAAACGATCAGAAGTCATCAGGTCGATCCAGACAGTCGAAGAGGAAGCACGTAAAGCCCAGGCACTTCCAGAATGGCTGCGATGAGGAGTCGCTCCCCCGTTCTCCTGTCAATACTATATCCTGCCGCGGGTTCTGATGGGTGTGAGCACTCATCTCATCTGAGAATGAGAGTAAACCCAGAAAGAGACCCCCTGTAAGTCCCCCTGAAGGTGTGAAAAAATTAATGAGTGGGCGTGCAGAAGGCTGTAGTAACGACTTTAGTCGTTTCTTTTCAGTCCGAGTCAGGAACGACTGAAGTCGTTACTACAATTTTTTCACGCCTTCCCTGTCAAGGGGGACAAATCGTTCTTCCCGCCTTAACCAAGGGGAGAATAAAAGGTGGGTCGATGAGATTTCATGCAAGATCCATGCATAGGATTCAACGTTAAAATGGCTGACATCATACCCAGTTCTATGAAGCCATTTGCCCGGTTGAACGCGCTTGAAGCTGTTCGGGAGCAGGAACTCCGTTTATTGAAAAGGATGTTGGAGATTCTCAGCCCGTCACAACAGGAAGCCGAGCTTTCAGAGTATCTGGTTGCTGAAATGAAGTCGAAGGGTTTTGAAGCCTATCAAGACACGGTCAACAATGCCATCGGCATCCTGGGAAAAGGCCCCAAGACTATTACTCTTCTAGGCCACATTGACACGGTCCAAGGACAGATCCCAGTTGAGATCAAAGAAGGCAAACTCTACGGACGAGGCTCGGTTGACGCTAAAGGGCCGATGGCTTGCTTCATTTCAGCGGCTTCGAGGTTGAAGAATGAGATTCTTGAGCTCGGAAAAAGAATAATCGTCATTGGAGCAGTAGAAGAAGAAGCCGCAACTTCCCGGGGCGCGCTGCAAGCTCTGAAAGATTTTCAGGCGCCGGATTATTGCGTTATTGGAGAACCTAGTGGTTGGAGCGCTGTTACGCTGGGTTACAAGGGCCGGCTACTGCTTGATTATGGGCTGAGAATTCCTTGGAAACACACCGCAGCCCAAGGGAAGTTGGTCTGTGAGCAGGCCATTGATTTCTGGAATGAGATTAAGTCCTGGCGTGAGCCTTTCAATCAAGGAAAAAGCGCGTTTGAAACCCTGGATGCTTCAATTCGCGCTTTTAATTCTAAGAATGACGGCATTGCCGAAACGGCTCAACTCAAGATGGGTTTTCGTTTGCCAGTCAATTTTCCGGTTGAAGAGTTCAAGAGTTTTCTCCTTCGGGCGGCAGGGAGCGCCCAGTTGTGTTTTTCCGGGGGTGAACTTGCTGTTCGCATGGGGAAGTCGAACCAGCTGGTAAGAGCCTTCCTCAGATCGATTCGCGAACATCAAGGGGATCCCAGGTTCAAGGTAAAGACTGGAACTGCAGATATGAACGTTGTGGCCCCGCATTGGCCATGCCCGATGCTAGCTTACGGTCCCGGGGATTCATCACTGGACCACACACCGGAGGAACATATTGAAATTGAGGAATACGGAAAGGCCATCGATGTGTTAGAATCGGTGCTACGAATTTTGTGATGGAATGGCTTGGCAGCCTTGCAGATGCGTTAGCCGCTTTTCAGCGTAACGCATCATGAAGGAATGCATTCGGTGCGTTACGGCAACCCCTAATGCACCCAACTTAGAAATCAGGTTCGATGATCTCAATGCCGCAAACAACGTTCGCTCCCAAACTCACAGCCGCACAAAAAGAGGAGCATCTCGTCCAAATCCTAACTGACTTGCAAAGCGTCGTGGTTGGTTTCAGTGGCGGCGTCGATAGCGCATATTTGGCCTATGTGGCCAATCGTGTGCTCGGCAAGAACGCTCTGTGTGTTACTGCTGAGAGTCCCTCCTATCCGACCTTTCAGAAGAAGGAAACGATGGAGTTTGTGGTGCGGTTTAAGCTGAATCACCTGATCATCCAGTCGGAAGAATTAGATAATCCGGAATATCGGGAAAATGCTCCTAATCGATGTTACTTTTGCAAGAGTGAGTTGTTCAGCAAACTGGAGGCGATTGCTTCGGAACAGGGCTACCGCTATGTGATTGATGGAACCAATTCCGATGACTTGGGAGATTTTCGTCCAGGCCGCAAAGCGGCGTCTGAGCATTTTGTTCACAGTCCGCTCCTGCAAGCCCAAATGACAAAACTGGACATTCGAGAGATGTCCCGAAGGGCTGGCCTTCCCACCTGGGACAAACCGGCCCTCCCTTGTCTTTCCTCACGCTTTCCTTACGGCACGTCTATTTCGGCGGAAAAACTTTCCGTCGTGGATCGAGGCGAAAATATACTTCGCAATTTCGATTTCCGTATTTTTCGTGTCCGCTATCACGACGAACTGGTGCGACTGGAATTCTCGCCTGATGAATTACCTAAGGCTCTCAATCTCACTATGGCCGCCATTCTTGTGAAGGAGTTCAAGGCCTTGGGTTTCAAATATGTGACGATTGACCTCGAGGGTTATCGCTCAGGTTCCCTCAACGAAGTATTACCGCTTTACCGACAGCAATCCTGATTGATCCAATTTCAACATTGAGTGATGTTTCGATCTCTGAACAGCGAGTCGGAAAAGATTTGAAGATTTTACTCGTCATCGACCTTGCATAGTTCTTAACTCACACTCACGAGGCTAAGTTTGTTAGATCCCGAAACCAAAGCTCAATTTGATCAACAGTTCCGGCTGATTCAAATCGTCTACTTTGCCTTACTGGCGGCCTTGTTCA
>JBGOVH010000398.1:0-3874 GCA_041478005.1 Terriglobia bacterium
AGCCGCTGATCCCAGACCCCGTGATTCCCCTTTTAAAGGGGGACGGTGTTCCCGGAAGGGAACGCGAGGGGCTCTGGGTTGCTGGACAGCGCCAAGCGGCCTGGCAGCGCTTACCCCCCTGAAGTCCCCCCTTGGAAAAGGGGGGACGATCTAAGACTGGCTGACCCACGAATTTTTCACACGCAGAGCCTTTCCGCACATCAGGCGACGGAACCGTTGCAAGCAGGGGACGGGGGGTGAGGGGAATCGTGTCGCTCGTTTCGAATTTGAGTAAATCACATCCATCCAGATCACCAATCTTCCTTTTCTAAATGAATGTGATTGGTGTCGGCGATGGTCTTTATTTCCGACATCACCTTTGGATTTCCACAAGTCAGAATGACGGTCTGCTCCGGGTCAAGGCGCTCAAGCAACCTTTGGGGAGAAATATGGCTGGGGAGGGCAGGCGTGACTGCCTTCTCAAGCGCTGCTCTAGCCTTTGTTCTTTGCTCATCACTGGCTGCGTTTTCAACGTCTTCCTCTTCTTTAAGGCGCATTTCGAAAATCCGCCGCAGCAGGTTGGTGGCTCTTCCTTTTCCGATAGCGGGATTATTTAAGTCCCTTTGATCGGGCCGGCTCACGGTCGGGACATAGACAAAATCAAATTTGTTTGCAGCTTCAATCGCAGACAATTCCAGATGATAGGCCAGTTCATTATAGGTCCTATTCGCATGCAACAGCGTGAATCGGCGCTGATCCGCCTTCCCTTGTAGGGCCTCATAATGTAATTGTTTGATCATGGCGGCGAAGGGCGCCAGACCGGTTCCTGTGCCAACCAGTAGCACATTTTGAAATCCCGTCGCACGCTTTTCCAATGTGAAATCTCCAGCAATGCGGTCTACATAAATCACCTGGTTATCGTTCTCCAGGTGAACCCGAAATAGGGACTCTGTAAGCCGCCCCATCTCTCCGGTTTCATCCTGCTGCAAAATAATGTAGAACTCGAGATATCCGCTCTGCTGGGTCTCATAAGGAGCCGACGCTATCGAATAAGAATGTGTGACAGATCCTCGCTTAGGATTGCCGTCCTCGTCCAAGTCTGGCAGGTAGCGGGCTGTGCCATTTGCGTCAACCACCTTCCTCTTGAGTTTGCAGTCATCGCGTCGCAAAGCGATATATTGTCCGGCTTTGTACGCTGGAAAGCTTTCCCCTTTTTCAGGTGCGAGACGAAAGATCGACAAGATTGGGGAGAGAACTTGCCAATTGACGATGCTCCCGGATTTTCGTTCAGCCATGTTATTTCTTCCTGTTCGTTTTTTGTTCCCTCTTCTCGGAAAATATAACATAGCTCGGTATAGATCGGTATAGATCGGGCGCATTGAGAAATGCGAACGTTGGGGAAACAGGCCCTGACGGCTCGCGATGGACTTGGCAGTCTGTAAGGTGTGCTCGGTGTTCGGTGCTTCTTGTCGTAATGTAACGTCTCGCCGTCGTGCCTTACGCCAGACTGCGGTTACTGCACCCTACAAACTATGCTACTGCCCTTGGTGTGCCACAAATTTGTGGTAACTGGGCTGGTGGCGGAGCGAGCGCTCTGCGCACGCTGAAACGCCCGCAGGAGCGCGCGTTTCACCTTGTTGTGACTTCTTAATGATGCGCCTAACCGACAAATTTGTCCCACACCCAGACCCGTTGCTTCCCTTGACACTTGTTTTGGCGGGATAATATACTGCGTCATTTGGCGAGTATCTTAAGAAAGGCGTCTATCGTGAGATTTCTGGGATTGGATGTTGGGGAGGTAAGGATTGGGCTGGCAGTCAGCGACGAAACCGGACTGATTGCTCAAGGTTTGGATACCCTCCAACGCGTAAGCTGGAAGAAAGATCTTGAGGCTTTATGCCGGATCTTGGAAAGATATGAAGTGGGCCACATTGTCGTCGGAAATCCATTGAATATGAGCGGAAGCTCCGGTGCACAAGCAGATCGAATTCAGGGTTTTGTGGACCGCTTGAAGGAGGTCACTGCCACCGAGATCAGTCTTTGGGACGAGAGGTTTTCTTCTTTTTCGGCAGAGAGAGTATTGATCGAAAGTGGGATGCAACGAGGCAAAAGGAAGCAAGTGATCGATAAATTGGCGGCTGTCATTATTCTGCAGAACTTCTTAGATCATTTTAATTCCACCAAAGCAAGACCCGAAGTTCAGTCTGCGGGATAACATGGCTCAGACAAGGGCTGCAAAGGGAAGAGGCTACCTGGGTGTGCTTTTCTTTGTGTTGGTAGTTCTTGGCGCCTTGGCAGCTGTTACTTTCGTTGGATTGCGACCTTATAAGAATTTTGCCGGGGATGAGAAATTCATCCTGATCCCTAAGGGGACCTCGTCTTATGAGATTGCTCAGTTGCTTCACAAAGAGGGTGTTGTCAGGCACTGGACATGGTTGCTGGGCTATCTTAAAATTGCCAAACGATCCAGCCATCTGCAAGCTGGAGAATATCGATTTGAAGGGCCGCTTTCTATCCCCCAGGTTGCAGACAAGTTGATTCGTGGCCTCGTCTACTATCATGAATTGACCATCCCCGAAGGATATTCCCTTTTTGAAATTGGGGAATTGCTGGAGCAGAAGGGGTTTTCAAGTCCAGCTGATTTATGGGAAGCAGCCCGGCACGTTGACTCGGTTTCCGGACTGGGACCACGGCCGCCGAATCTCGAAGGTTTTTTGTTTCCGGATACTTATCATTTAGCCCGCGGGGTCACAGCCGAAGAGATTGTTGGCATGATGGTGGAAAGGTTTCGGGATGTTTATGCGAAGTATTTGGAAACAGAAATCAAAGAGTCACCTCTGAACTTCAAAGAACTCTTGACCTTAGCCTCACTTATCGAAAAGGAAACAGGAGTTGATGAAGAACGTGAGCTGGTGTCCGCGGTCTTCCATAATCGTTTGAAAAAAAGAATGCCCCTGCAGTGTGACCCCACGGTCATTTATGCGGCAAAATTGAAAGGACGTTTTACGGGAAAGATCCGCCAGTCTGATTTAGAAGCCCATTCAGCCTACAACACCTATGATCGTTTGGGCCTCCCTCCTGGTCCGATCGCCAACCCTGGATTGAAGTCCATCCAAGCCGCTCTAAAGCCTGCCGCGGCAAGTTATCTCTACTTTGTAAGCAATAATCAAGGGCGGCATGTTTTTTCGGTGACTCTTGAGGAGCACCAGCGCGCTGTGGCAGCCTACCGCAAAGGCTTGAAAAGGGGTTCGAATCCTACCCGCTCCGGATCCGCCAAGAGTCTAGCGTACAAACAACAGGCCTCTCAATCTTCCCGATGAATAAAGTTTCTTTCATACAAGAGGAATTGGATCGCTTAGATGCTGTCAATCAGCGTCGCAGCTTGAAACGTCTGGCCAAAAGCGGACCGCATCGTATCGAGCAGGGCGGAAGAGAGCTCATCAACTTTTCCAGTAACGATTACCTTGGGCTCTCCGCACACCCGGCAGTTAAGAAAGCAGCGCAATTGGCTATTGAGAAATACCATGCGTCAACAGCAAGTTCCCGGCTCGTTTGTGGAAATGTGGTGATCCATGAAGAACTGGAATCGGAATTGGCCTCGTTCAAGGGCAGGGAGGCTGCTTTAGTTTTCTCTTCCGGATATATGACAAATATCGGGATTCTGTCGGCGCTCGCTCACAAAGGGGACCAAGTTTTCAGCGACGAACTCAATCATGCTTCAATTATTGATGGATGCCGTCTGAGCCGGGCCCAAACTTTTGTCTACAGGCACAAGAACCTCGAACACCTCGAGACCATGCTGAGGGATTCTACGACTCCAGGACGGCGGATCCTGGTGAGCGATGCAGTCTTCAGCATGGACGGAGATATAGCCGATCTGCCCGACCTTTCAAAG
>JBGOVH010000100.1:0-7723 GCA_041478005.1 Terriglobia bacterium
ACTTCGGCACCGTTGCGAAAAAAATAAATAGAACGATAGTGACTGTCAGTGTAGAGTCCCCAGGAGCGGCGCAAAAAAAGCTTGGCAACAGAAGGTCTCACAGGCCACCAGAACGGATTAATGGGACAGAGTCCTAGAATCGGTGTGGTCCCGTCCCATCCCGCCTGCAACAAGGTTCTTTCACCATACTCCCGCCCCAAAGGCTCAAAGGTCCAGGCCGTGTCGGTGCCCAGTTCCGTCGGAACTCCAAAGCGTCCCAGCACGGCCTGAGATTCCTCATTGCGGGTGATCACCAAAGAATCTGCACAGTAACGGCAGCACATCTTTTGCAGCCATCCGTCCATCTCACCTGCTTCAGCGCCGTATCCCACCGACAGCTTGTTTTCAGCCGCTGCAATCCCCAAAGAACCGATCATCATTGCGGTGAGCGCGTTGGCAAATTTGCTTTTGAACATAGAGCCTTCACAGGCGATGACCCCATGATAGTGACTGATCTCACTAAAGAGAAATGGAGGGAAAAGATCTGGTAACTTGACCTGTTTAACGGTAGGGAAATAACCTTTGGAAAGTTCGAGATTGTGAGACAAAACGCTAAGGTCGAGATGTTCGTCACCCAGGATGCGCCGTACCTGGCGAATCATCTCCTCAACACGCACATCCGAGCCGGTATTTCGATTCCCGTTGTAACCCGCAAAGAGTAGCTTTAGCGGTGTTCCGGGAGCCCAAGCCTCACCCATGCCAAGCATCCAGCGAAGCTTTGAAAGCTCGACAAGACCGCTCACCCAAGCACCCAGCATCCGATCCATCATCCAGCCAGCCTCCCTCGGGGTTCCGGCCAATCCCGATACGGATAAGCGAATTTATTTTTCGTCGAGAATTGGTAGAGTGGATAACAGTAATCGGAAAAGCGCACCGGGGATTTTCCGGTCTCTCGAACGACGCGGGTGTTGTCGAACACGGTATTCCAAAGAAGATAGGGCAGGAATACTTTCATCAGGGATGCCAAATGACCTGCAGACGTGCCGCGCCGGTTGGCCAGCCAGTCCACCAAGCCGCCAAATGGTTTTTCCAGCCTTGGAGTATAAATCGGGCCTCGGCTCTGGCGAGCTGCGCTAAGCGCATCCGTGATTTCCTTGCACGTCGGAGAACCCAGTCCAGCGGAAAGGTGATAGGTATCATGCAAAGGCTTTTCTTTCTGATGCAAAGTCACAATCGATTCGGCCACAAAATCCACATTCACAATATCAAGCCGGTCAGCGGAACGAAGCGGAAGTATCGGCAGGCGCGCCAGGAAAACAAAGGCTTCGACCATGTCAAATTGGGTGGTCTCAGCATGACGACTGTCTCCAAGAACGATACTGGGACGAAAAATTGTCAGAGGAACGTTGGGGAGCAATTCTCGGATCATATGTTCACAAAACTTTTTGGTACGGGCATAGGGATCGTAGTCAGGGCGATCCCAGTCAATGGCCTCCGGTTCCTTCACGACTTCGTCATTTCGCTTTCCCGCGACAGCCACCGTGCTCACGTGGCTAAATCGCCGCAATCCACCAGCCGATGCCACTTTGCCTGCAAACTTGAGCACCTCCAGTGTCCCCCTAAGGTTGACATTCATACAGGTCTTTTCTGATCTGCGATTCAGCGAGGCCGCAATATGCAAAACAGAATCCGTTGTCTTTATCAAGCGATCGTAATCTCCTCTGCTGAGGCCAAACTGCGGGCTAGTGATGTCGCCTAGGTAAATTTGAATATTCGACTGGAGCCATTGATGGAACCGGGGAAACTCCAAGTGGAGTTGCAGCGCGCGCCACAACTTGAGTTCCGCAGCCTGACGGTCCTTGGCTCGCACCAGCAGATTCAGGGGCTCGCCGTGACCTTCGAGAAGCCCGGCAGCGACATGAGCGCCAAGATAGCCTGTGGAGCCTGTGATGTACATGGCCCTGATTTTTCTCAGAGAAAGATGGATAAAGAGCTCAAAGTTGTAAGACCAGGAACACGGGGGCAATTATGCACGAACGATAAAATTCCCCTCACCCCCGTCTCCGTCCCCTCTCCCCCAACAGGGGGCGAGGGGAGATTATATATTTATTTCTTACGCTCTCGCGCCCATTGGGCGTGAGGGGTGAACGCTTGATAAGCGTTCACAAGCCCGGGCGAGGGGGTTGGGGCCAACCAAGCAAGAGTTTTGAGGAATTCAGACCCCCGAGCGGAGGAGAGAAAATCACGGTCACGTTGGAGGCTTCTGTTCCCAGTGGTTTCCTCAAACTCTCACTCCCGTGCACGGTTCGCCATGGGAAGCAAATTTGCGGCTTCCATCCCTTTGCCAGGCTCCCCATCTGAGGGCTGGATTGAATCCTGTTTCTCCTCGCCAGGCTTGAGAGGCAGCTTGAAGTTTCTTGGGAGCAGGCCGGTTTCAGGGCGGCGGCCTTCAATCAGGGGATAACTCCAACGGCGCAACGCAGGGACATGAAGGTTGATCCAATAGTCGTACCAGTCAATGACTGCGGCATCATAACCAAAAGTAGCGACTTCCTCTTCTGGCAAAGCTTGAGCCAAAGCCTTGATATGATCCGCTGCAAAAAAGTATTCATTATCCAAAATGAAAGGCTCATACAGCTCGATCACCTTCTGCACTTTTTCCAATGCCCTTTGCCTGCGGGCCAAGCCTTCCCCTTTCAGCGCCAGACTGGAAAGAATGGTCTGCACGCCCTGAAGCAAACCCTTGAAGCGTGGGAGTGAGACATTGTTATAACGTGTCTTGGAAACGGAGATAGTGTCAAAACGCGCTCGCAGCCAGTGCTCCAAACCCTCCATGGACCGGTAATACTTGCGATGTGCCAAACCAGTCAATTCGATAGTGCGACGCATGTTTGCTGGATTAATTGCGGAAGTAGCCAACTGATAAACCTCCTGATGGCAACGGCAGACGACAGCCGCGGAAATGAGAGTGAGGCCGCGGCAAACCAGATCAACCGGGATCACATCCAGCCTCTTTCGCTTGTTGGAGGGTAATTGCCGAAAATAGGTGCCCAGAAGATAGGACAAGGGGGCCGTGGTGTTCACTCCCTCGTTCCAGCCTCGGAATGGCTGGCTAATAGAAGACTCGACGATCGAAGGGCGGGCAATACTAATGGGCAAATCCCCTCTCTCAGCGGCCAGCAATGACTCTCCAAGGCTCTTAGTGAAGGTATAGATGTTAGGCCAGCCCCAGTGGCGTGCGCGTTGAACCCCAAAATCGATGAGCTGATCCCGAATCCAGCGAGTGCGAGTCCTCCTGACCTGATTCTGCAGATTTCGGCCTGCAGCTGTTTCGCTCTCCCCCTTTTTGGCTCTTGCCTTGGAATGGTTTTCGATTCTCCTCAGGACTTCGGCCATAAGCCGTTGACTGAAGGCTTCACTCTCAGCCTCACGCTCAACTCGATCGACTTCCGCGTGCAGCAGCTCCCATTCACGGCGCGCATCGAAATCAGGTCGCGCCTTCGGAGTATAGTCGGGCTGAAGCTCTTCAGGAACGCGGCCGTCTGTTTTGCCGTTCACGAAACAAGTGGAAACATGCACGAGTCCGGCGTGTCTGCACTTTCGGACAAAATCCACCAAGTTCAGAGTGCTGTCGGCATTCGTTGCCAGTGCCAGCCGAAGGTCGGGATTGAAGTCCGTCAGTCCAGCTGAATTCACAATCACATCGAGTTCTTCGAAGAGCCGGGCGGCTGTTCGATCATGCAATCCAAATTGAGGCTCCGTAACATCTCCTTCCAACACCTCTATCCGCTCAAAAAGAAACTCACCCAGATGTTCTCCAAACCGATCGTGCAGTGTCTTAAAAGCCGGCGACTCTGCTACAATTTTCTCAAACCGCTGCAAGGCAGTTCGCGAACCTTGACGGCGGATGAGCAAGTGGATATGGCCGATTTCTGGAAGACCCTCGAGAAGCATCGTTAGCCACACTTTGCCAATGAAGCCGGTCCCACCGATAAGGAGAATTTTTTTGCCTGCCAGGGTCTTTCTCACAGAAAACTGTTGCAGCTGGGAATCCGACTTCCCAAAGTTGACAATCGCGTGTCTGGAGGTGCAGATCTGGCGGGAAGTCGGAAGAATGAATGCCGCAGGAGTTGAATCGGATTGGCCTGAATCCAGGTTTTTCTGCAACTCTTCTCCATTGTGCCCTTCACCTCTCTCACGCGGAGACATACAACCAGCCCAACCGAGTGACGGCACAACTGGATTGAGCAGCCTTCCAGTCGCGAGGTCATCACGAAACTCAAGCCGATTAGTGAACATGCTCTTGACTTCTAAATGCTGTGCCATTGGCCTGATGAGATGATCAAGCTCCTGGCTGACCAGCACAACTTCCCGGCCCCTTTCCTTGACTCTCTTGACTTGTTCAACACCTTCGGCCATCAACCTGGGTCGAAGGACATAGTTTAAATACTCTTCACCCAGGAGGTCAAGGCGATCCCGGCTCATCCCGCACAAATGAAGATGCATCATTCGAGTGGCAAATGCGGGGCTTTCAACCGCAACCGCTGGGCGCACAAGCGCCATTAGACTCACACCCAAGAGACGGTACACGCGTTCTGTGAAAGCTTGAGCATTCAGAGCGTAATATGCTCCAAGCCGGAAAGAACTCGTTGAGATCAAAGACCCCTCGACTCGGATGAAAACGTACTCCAGACTTCCACAATCTTTTGTGCGGGCATCGATTTGTTGGATCAAGATAGAATCACCCGAAGGGTAGTTTCTATGCAACCTTCGAACTGCTGAAGTTTACTGCAGAGCCCGATTGGCGTGATGGGAATTTAGGCGGGAGTGCACCCGCCAGGACCAGACTGCCTACCGGGAGCTACCCCAAAGCCATTGGCATGCCAAAGAATACGCAAGGAATAAGGGTTTTTCAAGACAAAACATGAGCCGCGGGCAAGGTGTTAATTGATTCCATCGATTCTTGATTCCCCTGCTCTTCCCAAAGAACCAATAAACTGCTAGGATTGGCCGTTCCATTTTTTGAAACTCAGTCTTTAAAGGAGGAAGCATGCAAGTCCCTACTCGATATCGTTACCTGATCTGGGTTTCCTTGATGTTGATTTTGACGCTCAATGCTCCGACGAGCTTGCGCAGCCAACAGGATTTCCAGCCGGAGATTCTCCCTCTCCCTAAACAGCTGGAGACCTATGAGCCTATGGTGATCCCAGCCGACAACGCCATGTCTCCTGAAAAAGTCGCGTTGGGCCGGCAGCTGTTTTTTGACAAGCGGTTAAGCGTCGACGGGACCCGTTCTTGCTACTCCTGTCATCTTTGTGAAAAAGGTTTGACTGACGGTTTGCCTAAGGCCATTGGCGCTTTAAACAAGCAATTACCCCGCAGCAGTCCAACCCTATGGAACATTGGTTATAATAAAGAATTTTACTGGGATGGTAGAAGCCCTTCTCTCGAGAAACAAGGCATGGCAGCCTGGACCGGAGGCAACATGGGAGCCAAAGACAAGGAGAAGGAAATCGCAGCCAAGATTAACGCGCTCCCAGGCTACAAGAAGCAATTTCAAAAAGTCTTCAGCAGTGATGCCACGCCTGAGAATATCATCAAAGCCATCTCGGCCTTTGAGCGGACCATTATCAGCGGCAACACCGCTTATGACCGCTTCCGCGCTGGCGACAAAAAGGCTATGACCAAAGCCCAGCAACGCGGTTGGAAGGTGTTTCAGAACGTCAAATGCAACAATTGTCACGACGGTGTGCTCTTCACTGATCAGCAGTACCACAACGTTGGCGTTGGCATGGATGCGAAGGAACCTGACGTGGGGCGCTTCAAGGTATCGAATAAGCCGGAAGACACCGGGGCCTTTAAGAATCCTACCCTCCGCGACATCACCAAGTCAGCCCCCTATTTCCACGATGGCAGCGTCAAAACCCTGGAAGAAGCCGTGGATTTCATGCTGCGTGGTGGGAAGGAAAACAAATACCTGGACAAAAAGAATCTGGAGAAGCGCAAAATCACGCCTGCTCAGAGGCAGGATCTACTGGCCTTCCTGAAGGCTCTAGATACCGAGTGCACTCTGAAGGAACCTAAGCTGCCACAATAGTTGCTCGCGATTTCGCGCAAGATTCAGCCGCGAAGGCGGGAGACCCTGTTACCCCCTAGTTTCGGGGGGAAGTTTCGGTAGCCTCGGTGAGCGGAGCGAGCCGTGGTTTTTCACGGTGGAACAAAATGTCCACGCCTCGGAGAAAGCGCTCAGCGCGTGGCGTCCCAGATGGATCGTGAGTGACCCCCCGTAACTCACGCACTACACCCCCCTGAAGTTCCAGAAGCTGTGAAAGAATTGTGGCGGCGCTCTGTGAGCTCCGATTGAGATAACGCCATGAAACGACTTCGTCGCTCATAGGCCGCTGCGACAGTCAATTTTTCACAGCTTCCCCCCTGTCAAGGAGGACAGACTGCGTCTATGATTCCGTGTGCATGTGTCTTGGAGTTTTCCTACAGGAGGGGTTACGAGTAAAGTCGCGGATATCGAACTCGTCAAGGGGCTGGGCCTTCTGGACTCCACCATGCTGATTGTTGGTTCTATGATCGGTTCAGGGATCTTTATCGTATCCGCCGACATTGCCAAAGCTGTCCAATCGCCAGGACTGCTCTTGCTGGCCTGGACACTTAGCGGCGTGATGACGGTGCTGGCCGCCATCAGCTATGGTGAGCTCTCCGCCGCCAT
The DNA here is from genome assembly GCA_041478005.1 of Terriglobia bacterium. GTDB lineage: Bacteria > Acidobacteriota > Terriglobia > Versatilivoradales > Versatilivoraceae > JBGOVH01. The sequence goes on from JBGOVH010000100.1 coordinate 6,701, forward strand.
GCCAAAGGCCGGAGGCCAGTATGTCTTTTTGAAGGAAGCTTATGGCCCACTCTGGGGCTTTCTTTATGGTTGGACATTATTCTTGGTCATTCAAACAGGGACGATTGCAGCTGTGGCTGTCGGGTTTGCACGATATCTGGACGTCTTCGTTCCTCTGTCCAGGGTGCTACTGGAGACCACAATCTTCGGCAGGAGTTTTGCCCTCGACCTAAAACAGATCGTTGCCGTCGCCGTTATCATCTTTCTCTCATTTGTGAACTGCTTTGGAATACGCCTCGGAGCCAACGTACAAAACATCTTTACATTTCTGAAAGTGTCTGCCCTTGGGGTTTTGATCTTTGCAGGACTTAGCTTTTCGCAAGGCACTTTCTCAAATCTTTTTCCACTGCTGCCCAGCCAATCGACTCTGGACTCTATAATCATTCATTTCAAGAAAACATCATCGACACTTTTAGACTCCCAATCGATCCTGGTCAATTTCGGTTTGTTGATCAGTGTTGCCATGATCGGACCCTTGTTCTCATCCGATGCCTGGAATAACCTGACATTTACGGCGGGAGAAGTTAAGAACCCCCAGAAGACCCTTCCGTTGGCTCTTTTCAGCGGGACATTTCTGGTGGCGTTGCTCTATCTGCTCGTTAATGTCGCTTACCTGCACGTCTTGCCAGTCCAGCAAATAGCCACCACGGACAAAATTGCAGCAACGGTCGCAACCGTCATGTTAGGACCCATCGGCAATGGCCTGGTTTCTTTTGCCATTTTGATTTCGACCTTTGGATGTCTCAACGGTATTATCCTGTCAGGTCCGCGCGTTTATTACGCGATGGCGAAGGACCAGCTTTTTTTCAACGCCGTCTCCGAGATCCACTCGAAATACCGCACACCGGTAAAGTCTCTGGCAGCTCAGGCTATTTGGGCTTCTATTTTGACTTTGAGCGGAACCTACGGCCAGCTTCTCACTTACGTGATTTCTGCAGCTTTGCTCTTTTACATTCTCACAGTTTATGGAGTCATTGTCCTGCG
>JBGOVH010000369.1:0-4027 GCA_041478005.1 Terriglobia bacterium
CGTGGCTACCAAAACCATATGACTCCCCCGAAACTAAGGCATGACACGAAGTGAATTTTTTCTGTTGCTGTCAGCCTCAATCCGTCTTTTAATGATGAGTTGTCAAAAAGTAGAGATGTTTCTCCCCCAAGAAGGAGAAGCAACACTGAGTTTAGGATTTAGAATTCAAAATAAGGAATAATGGAAAACTGGACAACTCAAGACTCAATTGATTGCTATAACATCAAGAACTGGGGAAAAGATTACTTTTCGGTAAATGAAAAAGGGCACGTCACAGTGCATCCGGACAAGCGTCCTGACCACTCTATTGATCTAAAAGAACTGGTCGACCAGCTGCAGACCCGGGGTATCCAGTTACCTATCTTGATCCGGTTCACCGACATTCTCAAGCACCGGCTCGGCGAAATCCACGATGCATTTGGGGCCGCAATTACCGAGTTTGAATACAACGGGCAATACAGTTGTGTCTACCCAATCAAGGTCAACCAGCAACGCCACGTCGTGGAAGAAATTCTGGATTTTGGGAGCGTATATAACTTCGGCCTGGAAGCAGGTTCGAAGCCGGAGCTGCTCGCGGTCCTGGCGATTACTAATGGGAAAAACGTTCCAATTGTCTGCAATGGTTTTAAGGATGACGAGTTCATTGAGACCGTGATCCTGGCTCAGAAGATCGGGAAGAATATTATCCCGGTTGTGGAGAAATTCACTGAGCTGGAGCTGATCGTCAAATACTCCGAAAGGCTTCAAGTCAAGCCACAGATCGGAGTGCGCGTTAAGCTAGCCAACCGCGGATCGGGGCGATGGGAGTCATCAGCGGGGTATCGTTCCAAATTTGGACTCACGGTGACCGAAGTCCTGGCAGCCCTTGAATTCCTGCGTGAACGTCAAATGGCAGACTGCCTGAAGCTCCTCCACTTCCACATGGGGAGCCAAGTTACGAATATCCGCAGAATCAAGGAAGTCATCACCGAAGCAGCTAGAGTCTATGTGGCATTGCATGAGGCGGGTGCTGGGCTGGAATTCATCGATGTCGGTGGCGGCCTGGGAATCGACTACGATGGCTCTCAATCCAACTTCGAGTCGTCTGTTAATTATACGTTGCAAGAATATGCCAACGACATTGTCTTCCGGATTAAAACGATCTGCGACGAATCCGATGTGAAACATCCCACCATTCTGTCTGAATCAGGCCGGGCTGTGGTGGCCTATCACAGCGTATTGGTCTTTAATGTTCTGGGTGTGTCGGGTTTTGATGGTTTCCGGCCGCCCGAATCCATTCCCCCTGATTCGCCCCAGCCAATATCAGATCTTTTTTGGATTAGCCGGAATATCTCCAAGAAGAATTTTGTGGAATCCTATCATGATGCCGTCCAGCATCGCGAAGACTCTCTTAACCTGTTTAACCTCGGTTATATGACACTGGAACAGCGAAGCGTAACTGAGAGTCTCTACTGGTCGATTTGTCGCGAGGTACTCAAAATTGTCAATGAACTAGATTACGTGCCGGACGAATTGAAAAATTTGGAGAGCCTGCTCTCCGACACCTACTTCTGCAACTACTCCATCTTTCAGTCCATGCCTGACAGTTGGGCTATCCGGCAGTTGTTCCCGCTGTTGCCCATTCATCGTTTGACGGAAGAACCCACTCGCCGGGCCATCCTGGCCGACATCACCTGCGACTCTGATGGGAAGGTGGATCGCTTTATCGATCTGCACGACGTGAAGAAGGTTTTATCCCTTCACCCGTACACGGGCGAAGATTACTACCTGGCTTGCTTCCTGGTAGGCGCTTACCAGGAAATCCTGGGAGATCTCCATAATCTGCTGGGAGACACAAATGCCGTGCATGTCAGATTGGAGTCTGACGGCGAGATTAATATCGATCACGTCGTCAAAGGCGACACGGTCAGGGAAGTCCTCAATTATGTCCAATACAATGCTGATGAGCTTCTCAGCATGATGCGGAAAGACGTGGAGAGAGCTGTTCGCGACAAGAGGATCACTCTGGAAGAGTCAGCGCTTTTCCTCCGTTTCTATGAATCCGGCCTGCAGGGCTATACTTACCTGGAAGAAGCCCACACTCGCTAGTGTTGTGTATCTGAAATAGCTTGCAATCGGGCGGCGCCCGCTCACTCCTTTGTCCCTCTCCCCCGATGAGGGCGAGGAGAGAGTAGAATTTATTGATTTAACTCCCTCGCCCCCATCGGGGGTATTTTAGGAGGGGGCTAGGGGGTGGTAACACGAACACCCCAGTTCGACCACCCCCGGAAGGCTCCGCCTTCCGTTCCCCTCCTTATCCAAGGAGGGGAGCCCTATGACTCCTCTAAGAAGTGTGCAAAAGCAATCGTAAATGCTCGCTCTACTGGGTCTACTGACTTTCCTGATAATTTCTCATTCGGCTCAGCCTCATCTTGCTGCTCAATTGAACGCTGAAGGCCTGAAATTGCTGGATCACGGAAAATTCAAAGAGGCAGCGGAGAAGTTCCGCAGCGCCTCTCGTGTGGATCCGAAAAACATCACTGCACTTAACAATCTTGGACATTCCGGGAGGATTGTGTTTCTCCAAAGCCGCGAACGTCTGCCAAGGGAATGAGTACCTTTTCGATGTGCTTCTCCAATATCTGGTCAGCCTCAGTCCGGTTGAAATCTTGTACCCGTTTCCCGCCCAGAGCAGTCAAGACCTGCCCGGTAGTCGTGCATTGAAGCAAGGCGTCGTTTCCCGTGGTGATCTCAGGCTCGTGCGCTGCACCTTCCGTCTTTTTCAACCAGTGGTCAAACCAGGCATAGGTTGCCTCACGTAAAGGTTGGCTATACATATGTCCATGGTCAAACTCAACCATCTTCAGTTTTTCTGAGTAACCCAGCTTTGCGTAAAGCTGCTGCAATTCTGCAAAAGTTTGGCGAGTGCCTTCTATGGGAAAGAAGTCGCGCTTGGCTGCTCCGATCAGCACTGGCCGTGGGGCAATCATTCCAACGAATTCTGTGTGATCGATCCCAGCCTCCAATAAGCCCTGGATATCCTGTTCCGGATCTGCTTCTGCGTCCTTGATTCGCGCTTCAATTTTCTTGGAAAGAGAAGTGATGAACGTCACGATCGACACGACCTTGATGCGTTCATCAAGCATGGGAAGATAGGCAGCGAGCGTGCCACCGCCTGAATTGCCTGTGCAGGCGATGCGCTCACCGTCGACCTCCGGCAACTCAGCCAGATAATCCAGTGCCCGCAACCCGTCCCAGATTCGGTTCCGCGCCAAGTTTTGCCCCAGCAAATACTGTTGGATCCCCGCCATCCAGTGTTCATTGAAATTAAAGCGGCGCCGGTTCGTGATGATGTCCCAATACTGATAGCGTTCCCCCTGCCCCAGCGGGTCGTAGCTCAATACAACATAACCACGTTTGACGAGTCCGATATAAAGGCGTTGATATTCAGCAAAGGCTTTTCCGTTGTCAGAATGGCCGCATGGAGAGAGCACAGCGGGGTAAGGACCTTTGCCTGTTGTGGGGATATAAAGGTTGGCAGTGACATAAAAACCAGGAAGACTTCTCAAAGATAACTTTGCGCACCCGGTAACGATCACGAGCGAACTCTCCCACCACTTGGGGGTTTAGTGCGGTTCTTTCAGAAGGCAGCCCGCCGATAAGCTCCAGGAATCTGCGCCGATTGGCTTGCTGCCATTCTCTAAAATCGCTTTCTGTTTGAATTGCGTTTAATTTGACTAAGCGTTTTTCCGAAGCTTGCGCCACTTGGCCGAGCATGTATTTGAACAGCATCTCCGGGCTGTCGTTATGAATCGCCAAGCCCTGCAGGTCTTCGGGTCGCAAGGAACTTTGAGCCAGGAGAAGCGTCTTGGCGGTTAAGCAACAAATGAACCCGACAAGAATCCAACGAAAGTTAACTGTTTTCACCTTGCCTCCAAAGAATGTCATCAGCCTTAGTAGCGAACTTAATCAAAAACAATCTAAAGCAAAGCCGTCAAGGACTCAAGCCCGAAGGGAATGGAGCTTTGTGAAAGCTTCGAGAGCTCTA
>JBGOVH010000442.1:0-3541 GCA_041478005.1 Terriglobia bacterium
CCAAACATCGGTGTCTGTCTCTGCTGCGGAACGTGGCTCGAAGGCGGCAAAGGGATGGGCAAGGACGTCCTTGAAGCAATCCGCGCTTTTGCCAAAATGGGAAAGCTGTGGAAAATCCACTTCCGGAATGTGAGCGCGCCGGTCCCCCATTTCACTGAAGCATTCGTCGACAACGGTTACATGGACATGTGGAAGATCATGAAGACCCTGCGCGAGGTGGACTTCCGTGGCGCCTTGATTGCCGACCATGTTCCTACAATGGTGGGAGGCCGGATGGTCGGGTGGGCATACAGTATTGGTTACATCAAGGCGCTGCTGGCTCGGGCAAATTCAGGCTGACAAAAGGCACAACGGTGTCGATTCTAAGGATTCATCTTCAGTCCGAGGTTTTGCTCTGACGCGCATGAATTTAACGGCGAACCTGTATCCTTGTGGTTGTTTACCGTCTTCGACTCTTTTGACTTGAGCCATCGTTTCATAGGTCTCCAGATCAGGAGGAAGTGATATCAACAGTTGCACTGTCGAACCCACCCTGATTCGTCTTTTCAGATAGAAGCACGTGCCGCTTGCGGAGAAATTAACAGACTGGGATGTTTCCTCAAAACGATTCCCTTGAAAATCCAGCCCCTTGACTACTATGGGAATGCCAACTCGGATCCGCCTTTTTCGTCTTCGCTCCACAAATGCTTTTATCACTTTGTCCAGATCAAGGACCGGCAGTGTCGTTTCGCTCATCAGGAATCCTCTCTAAACGGATGGAATTACCTGCAATAATCGCCTTCTTATCGGCATCTTTTTCCTCCTTCTTGAGAGGAGAGGATTCAAAACGTAGATCACGAGAAGATCCGACCGGGGATTCCCAGTGCAGCATTGGGTTGACTGCTACAGCACCAGCCGATTGGGCACGTCCCCGTCATGGTTCTCCGCCCCCCTGAAGTTCGAGCGATTGAATGGCGCGGAGGCCAGATCTTTAGCCCGACCGTCAGCAAGGGCCAAATCGCACTTCAATCACTTGCGGGACTTTGACGGGGCATCAGCCTATTGGGCGAGCATCATTGAACATTGTGGTATTCTATGCAGGAGAGAAAAGAGCCATGGCAGTGTCACAACAGACAACAGATCGGGAACGAAAAACCGAACAACCGGGTGATCCTTGCGTGATGGTGATCTTCGGCGCCTCTGGTGACTTGACCAAGCGCAAGCTCATTCCAGCACTTTACAACCTCACCAGAGAGCAATTGCTGTCCAAACAATTTGCGGTCGTTGGGTTTTCCCGGCGCAACATGAGTAGTGAAGAGTTTCGCAATAAAATCAACCAAGAAGCTAAAGAGTTTGCCACCAGCCCTGTTGAACCTGACCTTTGGGATCAATTCCTCAAACAAGTCTACTACCTGCCGGGAGATGCCCAGAAGGAAGATGCGTACCTGAAGCTCAAGGATTTCCTGGATCGAATTGATAAGGGGGAGGGGACGAAAGGTAACTACTTCTACTACATGGCCATGGCTCCGGAATTTTTTTGTCCAATTGTCCGGCAACTTGGCGCCAATGGCCTGGTCAGCGAGGAAAACGGCTGTTGGCGGCGCGTGATCATAGAGAAACCATTTGGCCATGACTTGGAGTCGGCCCGTTCCCTCAACCAGGCGGTCACTCAAGTTCTCAACGAGAAGCAGATCTACCGCATCGATCACTATCTAGGCAAGGAGACAGTTCAGAACATCTTAGTCTTTCGTTTTAGCAACGGCATTTTCGAACCCGTCTGGAACCGTCGCTACATTGACCACGTACAAATCACGGTGGCCGAGGACCTGGGGGTCGAGCAGCGAGGCGATTACTATGAAGGTGCAGGCGCACTGCGCGACATGGTCCCGAACCACATTTTCCAATTGATTACGTTGACAGCAATGGAACCTCCCATCTCATTCGAAGCCAATGCCGTTCGTGACGAGCAAGCCAAGATTCTGCGAGCCATTCAGCCCTTGTCTCCCGAAGAAGTCCTGCGGCGAACGGTGCGCGGGCAGTACGGTGAAGGCCAGCTTAAAGGGGAGCAAGTCCCGGCTTATCGATCGGAAACCAAGGTTGCACGGAATTCCGATACTGAAACCTTTGTAGCGTTGAAGCTGCTTATCGACAACTGGCGTTGGGCCGATGTGCCTTTCTATCTCCGAACTGGCAAAAGACTGCCAAAGCGTATGACGGAAATCACAATCGAGTTCAAGCGTGCCCCCTTCATGCTTTTTCGAAATACACCTATTGAGCGCCTGACCCCGAACCGGCTGGTTCTCCACATTCAACCAGATGAAGGCATTTCGTTGCGCTTCGGAGCCAAGATGCCTGGACCATTAGTCCGTCTGGGCGCGGTGAATATGGAATTTCACTACGCAGATTACTTTGGGAGCACGTCGAGCACCGGGTACGAGCGTTTGCTTTACGACTGCATGTGCGGTGACGCCACTCTGTTCCAGCGTGCCGACATGGTGGAGGCGGGCTGGAACGTTGTGGAGCCTATCTTAGACGTTTGGAAAGCCCTGCCGCCGCGCAGCTTTCCCAACTACACTTCTGGAACGTGGGGCCCCAGAGAGGCGGATGAATTAATAGAGCGTGATGGGCGACAGTGGAGGGAATGAGAGGATGATTGTTGGCCAGACAGGGACCATCATGACGCGGTCGAATGTCGAAATTAAAGTTGTTGCAGGCCCAGATGAGCTAAGCGAGGCTGGTGCAGCCGAGTTCCGGAGTCTGGCCAGGAGAACAGTCCAAGAAAAGGGGTCTTTCACGGTAGCGCTTTCTGGGGGCTCCACTCCTAGAGGCCTTTACGAGCGATTGTCGGGTGAGAGCGGCGCGTCACTTCAAACGAAGCTTCCGTGGAAGAAAATTCACTTTTTCTGGGGAGATGAACGGCATGTTCCTCCTCACCACCCCGATAGCAATTATCGGATGGCTGTGGAGTCTCTGATTTCGAAGGTGCCTTTGCCCAGACAGAATGTGCATCGCATTAAAGGCGAGCTGCCGGATGCCGCGAAAGCAGCTGAGGAATACGAGCTCGAACTCCGCAGCTTCTTCGAATCGTCGGCGGAACAGTTGCCACGATTTGATCTAGTACTCTTAGGATTGGGATCCGATGGGCACACGGCTTCACTTTTTCCCGGGACTGGCGCCATTCAAGAGCAAACCCGCTGGGTGGTTTCCGAATGGGTTGAAAAGTCCAATGCCTTCCGAATTACGCTCACGGCACCGGTATTGAGTAATGCCTCCCGCGTTATTTTTCTTGTAGGTGGAAAAGAGAAAGCACAAACGCTCCAGGAAATTCTTCAGGGAGATTATCGCCCCGAACTCTTTCCAGCGCAGCTGGTTCGGCCAATCCACGGGGAGCTATTGTGGCTGGTGGACCGAGCGGCAGCGAGCCTCCTTCGATTAGACCACGGCAACCAATCGACAGGCCGTTGAAATCAAAACCAATGCCTTATTGAATTGAATTACTCCCTCGCCCTCGGGGAGAGGGGTGAATGATAAGCGTTCACCGGAGAGCCGGGTGAGGGCCACG
>JBGOVH010000145.1:0-6435 GCA_041478005.1 Terriglobia bacterium
CCCCCGCCGGGGTCGCAACTGATCTTCGTCCTCCGGGGGTGTCGCTTCGCTCAACCCCCGGCTAATGGCTAGCAACCCTTTGGGTTGCCAGGCGGTTTTTATGCCTGTAAATGTTCAAACTTCGGTGGAAGGCTTGGCCCTTCCGTGAGACGTCCACCTTCTCCCCCAGGGAAAGAGACAATCTTTGCAGATGAAACTTAAAACCATTTTGCTTGTCCTGCTAGTCTTCATTTTACTTTGCTCGTCGATTGCTCCTCAGACGCAAAACTTAACAATCGATCGAGGCGCAATGGGATTGGTTCAAGCCTTGGACCGGCTACCGCTGATCTCCAGGGTCATGTTTATCGCTGCACACCCTGATGACGAAAATACGGGCGTACTCCCCTTTGTCAGTCGAGGTTTGCATGCCAAGACGGCCTTGCTGACCCTGAACCGCGGGGAAGGCGGGCAAAACTTGATCGGGCCGGATCTCTTTGAGGGTCTCGGACTGATTCGCACAGGGGAACTTCTGGCTGCCGGTGAGTATTATGGCATCCAGCAGTATTTTACCCGTGCCTTTGATTTTGGCTTCTCAAAGAAACCGGAAGAGTCTTTTCATCTATGGGGCCGAGAACTCATTCTTGGCGACATGGTGAGAGCCATACGCCATTTTCGACCGCACGTGATCATCTCAGTCTGGCAGGGAAACCCCGCAGATGGTCACGGGCAACATCAGGCTTGTGGCCTGCTGGCGCGCGAGGCCTTCCATGCTGCAGCCGACCCTCAGAAATTTCCGGAACTTCTGCAGGAGGGCATCGCTCCATGGAGAGTTCGTAAGTTTTACGTCAGGGGCTTGGAAAGAAATGAAAAGAGAGAAAAAAAGGAAAAGGAGACGGCTTCCTTCAAGGTTGACCCTGGAGAATATGTTCCACTTCTGGGCAGCTCTTACCAGGAGATCGCGGCCCAGGGTTACAGCTTTCATCGCAGCCAGGGAAATGGCAACAGTTACGCCTCTCCAGGCAAGTACCCTTCGTCATTTCAGTTGATTTTTCCCAACGATCCCACCGATTCGAGTTTCCTTGACAAGCTAAAGATTAAGCTCAGTGAGCTTCCAGCACTCCTCCAGGGCGAGGATCCGCAGGAACAATGGCTTAAACAGGAAGCGGCCGCTTTGGAAACACTTGCCCTGAAGGCACGTGAACGATTTCAGCCTGCGGATTTCTCCGGAGTTATTGACCCTTTGTTAAAGGGGCTGGCAAAGCTGCAAGAAGTCCGTCGTGAAGTGGCGGCAAAGATTTCAGGTGCCGGGAAAACAGAGCTGCTTTTCTTTTTGGACGAAAAAGAGCTGGACTTTCTGAAAGCGCTTGAACTTTCTACCGGAATCTATCTGGAGGCACTGGCTGACGATTCACAGGTTACACCAGGACAGAAATTCAAGGTTTCGGCAACTGTCGTCAATCGGTCTGCAGAACCAGTGACTGTTCGTCAACTGGAGATTAAGGGAGGTAAAGGCTGGGACATCCAACGATTGGAAAGAACGCCCAAAGCTCTGGCGCCCCAAGAAAAAATGAATTTCAAATTCGAGATGATGGTTCCGTCAGATGCTCCAGTGACCCAGCTCCCTTGGAGAAGGAATAGCAAGCAGGATTCTGTCTACAAAATCTCGGAGAAATCGCTGACTAACACACCAACCTTTTCCGCGATCTTGAAAGTCAGCTTGGAATATGCGTTGCGGAACCAATCTTTGAAGATGGAGCGGCCCGTCCAATATTTGGATTCGGACCGCCTGAAAGGAACACGCAAAATCCCGTTGCTGATCGTACCCCCGCTGGCGCTCGAAGTGACGCCATCCTTGCATCTAGTGTCACTTTCCAATGCCGGGCAGCCCAGGACGGTGCAAGTCAGGATAGTGAATAACACTCCTGTACAAATCTCAGGGGATGTCGCTTTGAACTCCTACGCTGGGTGGACAGTGGAACCCAAACAAAGATCGTTTTCCATCAAATCAAAAGGTGAAGCTGCTACATTCCAATTCCAGGTTGTTGCCGGTAAAGGCATCCACCCGGGACGAGGTTCATTTGAAGCCGTTGCTCAGTTGGGCAGCAGAAAAATCAATCAAAGCTACCGTCTGTTTTCAGTTCAAGATCTTTGGTACTTTCCTCTTTATGCCCAGGCAGCTTCAGAGGTTGTTGCGTTTGATTTCAGGTTGCCTGCCAAGCTTTCGGTTGGCTATATCATGGGCGCAGGCGACAGAATTCCGGAGACCCTCATTCAGCTGGGTATTCCGGTGAAGTTGTTAGAGAGCGAAGACCTGAGCGGAAGGGACTTGAGTCATTATGATTGCATCATTGCAGGGGTTCGGGCCTATGAGGTTCGCCCTGATTTGATTGCTAACAACTCACGCCTGCTGGATTATGTCAAGAATGGGGGCCTTTTCATTGTTCAATACCATCGACAGGAGAGTTGGAACAAAGCCCAGTACGCGCCCTATCCCGCTAAGATCAAGAGTGAGGATCATCGCGTAACCGATGAAATGGCGCCGGTCAAGATTCTGGACGCCTCGCATCCTGTCTTCCAATACCCCAACAAGATCTCGGAAAAGGATTTTGATGGATGGGTTCAGGAGCGAGGGCTTTATTTCATTCAGGAGAGAGATCCCCGCTATCAGCCGCTTCTTTCCTCTAGCGACCCCGGAGAGCCTCCCCTTGACGGGGGATTACTGGTTGCCGACTACGGGAAGGGGAAGTACGTCCTGACGTCTTATGCCTGGTTCCGGCAATTGCCCCAGGGAGTGCCGGGGGCCATTCGAATCTTTGCAAATCTGATCAGCCTAGGAGAAATTACAAACAGACAAAGGAAATAGGGCGGGCCGAGCTGTTCTGGGTGTGTGAAACGTGATGCGTGAAAAAGATCCCTTCACGCATCACGTGTCACGTTTCATTTCTCCGGTATCGTTGACGATCCGTTTCATCCTCTCACTTTCTCAAATCTCCAAAGAGTCATGTCCACTCGCTTCCACCTGTGGCGCGCATTGATCGCCTTTCTAAAAGGAAACTCAATGACCTATGCCGCGGCTATTTCCTATTACACACTCTTTTCGTTTTTCCCGTTGATCCTCATCTTGCTGAGCATTGGCGGCGTCTTTATCCATCAATATCACCTTGAGACACCCATCATTCAATCTGTGCGGTTCTATCTTCCCGTTGGAGCTGATCTGGTGGAGAAGAACCTGCAGTCCATTGTGGCTTCAGCCGGCAAGACTTCATTGCTGGCTTTGTGCCTGCTTACCTGGACAGCCTCGGGCACCTTCATTCCTCTGGAACTGGCCCTGAATCAGGCCTGGGGGATTAAACGGGAACGAGGCTTCATTCACAAAAGGATCCTGGCCGCTCTTATGTCGCTGCTTTGCGGTTACTTCATTTTGACTTCAGTTCTGGTCACGGCGATGTTGGGGAAATTTGATCGTTTTCTTCGCCATCTCCCCAGTCAAAAATGGGCTTCAACCACAATGCAGATTTTTTTTGAATCTACGGTAGTTCTGGTCAGTTTCTTTTTAGCCGTATGCATGTTCGCCGTAATTTACAAAGTTGTTCCATACGCCAGGATCCGTTTTTCCCAGGTCACTCCAGCCGCCTTCATGGCAGCCTTCACCTGGGAAATTGCCAAATACGGGTTCACGACTCTTATCCGTTATTCCAACTACAAAAACATTTATGGCTCCATTACCACGATCATTGTGATTCTCACATGGGTCTATCTTTCAGCTTGCATTCTCCTCTTCTTTGCAGAGTACTCGGCTCAACTGCAAGCGAAAAAGGCCCGCTGAACGAATTTAAAGCCACGCTCGACAAAAGATTCGCCGGAGGCAAAATGTATTTGATATGATGCACACCATTAACCGAGGCATTTGAAATGAAAATTGCACTCATCGGCTATGGGAAAATGGGCCACGAAGTCGAGCAACTGGCCATTAGAAAAGGCCACACTATAGCAGCACGTGTGGATCCGAATCTCGATGCAGGCGTTCACTGGGAGATTTCCCCAGAATCGTTGGGACCGGCCGAAGTGTGTATCGAATTCACTCAGCCACAGGTTGTGCTTGAGAACATTCGCAGGATTGCTGCCCTGAATAAGCCCATCGTTGTTGGGACCACAGGCTGGTATGAGCACCTAAAAGAAGTCGAGTCCCTTGTCCTTCAGGCCGGAATCGGCCTTGTGTATGCGCCGAACTTCTCTTTGGGAGTCAGCCTCTTTTACCAGATAGCAGAAAAGGCTTCGGAATTGCTAAGCCGATTTGAAGACTACGATGTCTGCGGGATGGAAACCCATCACAACAGGAAGGTCGATAGCCCAAGCGGAACCGCCAAAAGACTCAGCGAAATTGTTCTGCAAAAATTTCCGCGCAAGAAGAGAGTCGTCACTGAATCCCTTAATCGTTCGATTGCTGATGACGAATTTCACCTCGTTTCGTTGCGAGTCGGACATTTTCCCGGAACCCATGTGCTAACCTTTGATTCTCCGGCTGATACGATTGAATTAACCCATTCTGCCCGTTCGCGTGCAGGGTTTGCCCTGGGGGTGTTGTTGGCAGCGGAATGGGTTGTGAAGCAAAAGGGTTTTTATAGCTTCGAGCAAGTATTGGGGGAGATCTTGAAGCAATAATCTATGCTTCGTTGCGAGCCTCGTGCCGTCGCGATTCAACTTCCTTAATGAGGTCTTCCGATGAGTGACAAAATACTGTTTCGTGGGGCGATGACAGCGCTGGTGACCCCTTTTGACCGGTCGGGGAAAGTCCACGAAGGACATCTCAAACGCATTATTGACTTTCAAATCGCGGGCGGCATTGATGCGATTGTCCCCTGTGGCACCACTGGTGAAGCTTCCACGCTGGATTACGATGAGCATTTCCGTGTCTGCGAGTTAGTCGTCGAATTCGTCAACAGGCGCGCCAAAGTCGTCATCGGTGGCGGCAGCAACAACACACATCGGGCCATAGAACTTACCCAGTTTGCCAAAAGAATCGGAGCCGATGCTGTTCTTTCTGTCGGCCCTTATTACAACAAGCCTAGCCAGGAAGGACATTACCAGCATTTCAAAGCCATTGCAGAGGCGGCGGACATTCCCATCATTATTTACAACATTCCAGGCCGGACCGCAGTCAACATCGAGCCGGATACACTTCTCAGGCTGGCAGAAATCTCCAATATTGTCGGAGTCAAAGAGGCCTCAGGGAATCTCGATCAGATGATGTTGATCCTCCGTGATCGTCCCAAAAATTTCTGCGTTCTTTCTGGAGATGACTCCCTTTCTTTGCCATTGATCGCGGTTGGGGGAGACGGATGCATTTCAGTGTTGTCAAACGAAATGCCTGGAGAATTCACCCGAATGATTCATGCTGCCCTTGAAAACCGCTGGGATGAGGCCCGCAGGATCCACTATCAAACTTATGCCCTGATGCGGGCCAATTTCCTGGAAACCAACCCTGTTCCGGTTAAAGGCGCTCTGGCAATGATGGGTCTGATTGAAGAGGTCTATCGCTTGCCGCTGGTCCCAATGCAGGCAAAGAATCGGGAAAAACTGGAAGAGATTCTCAGAGATCTGAAATTGATCCCATCATAGAGGGTTACTTCTTAAAGAGCGCGTCAAAAGCATCTCTGGCCGCTGGGGGCTTAGGGGCCGCAGAGGAGGCGGAGGATGTTTCCCTCTCAACAACTTTTTTTGCGGCAAAGAGGTTGCAAAGGTTGCGGATGTTTTTCCTGGGGATGCGTTCTGTGATCGGTTGTGTGCATTCAAAGCGAGCAGCCGAATCAAAAAAAGTGCACTGCTTGCACGAATGAAGATCAGCCTTGCACTTAGGACATTGCGTATCAAGCTCAATCTCCATCGCGACCGTTGAACCGCACATGGAGCAGCGATACGCATCGTGGAAACCCGGCATCTGCCTGGGGCGAAATTCCTTTGTCCCCTGCGGACGAGGCTCCCGCTTGGGTTTTTCTTCTCGGTGATCCATATAACCCCGCTGCTTGTACTTACGTTCCATAGCTTCTCCTTTAAAAAAATTTATAGAGCCACCATTTCTCCGCGCGGCAATCCAATCTCTAAGCGAAGTCACTTTGCGCCGAGACGCAGAAGCCCCAGACAAGAAGTCTCCTCGCCTGGTCTTCGGCTAATCCCGGTCGCGTCTTCTTGAACAGTAGTTCACGCTGGAATGCTTGTGTGCAAATTGCCTTGTTATCTGAGGTGACTGTAATTCACAATGTTTTGTATTTCCAGGGAAATAAGACCTAATTATAACAGTGAATGGGAAAGACCCGGACAAAAATCTTATCGGTGACCTTTGAGAATAGATTTAGATAATTTCTATAAAAGGCGTAATGCCTCGGTTACGGGGGAGGAGCTTTGGTAGCCACGACAAACACGCTGGTTGCGTTTGTCGTGGACAGTTGTGCCGGCCAG
>JBGOVH010000204.1:0-5405 GCA_041478005.1 Terriglobia bacterium
AGATGGTTCGGCATTGCGAAGCCAGCCAGGGATTCTTGATCGAGTCTGAGGACCACTTCAAGTTGCCTTCACATCAGCTTTTCGGCTCTCTGCTGTGCGAGCATTGGCGTCTTCCCAAGCCAATCAAGAAGGCATGTGAATTCCATGAACTTCCCCAACTCATGACGGTAACCGATCCTTCTCAAGCAAACGCATTCTCCCTTGCAATTACAGTTGCCAACCTTTTGGCCGTCCTATCGGCTGAACAGCTGAGAGACTCGCTGAAGGAGGAAATTGTTGGAGAAACCAGGAGAGTTCTTCAATGCTCGGAGGGGGAATTCCTTGTTCTGATGGGTGAAGTCTATAACTTGAAGATTGAGGCTGACACATTCCTGAGTCAGTTGGGGTGAAACATCGAAAATTTCTCTAGAATGGAGGGAATCTTATTATTTTTTTTGGAAACACCCAAAGACCTGCTAAATAAACTATCTCTTCCAATCTTCTTGTTTCTTGTCTTGGCTTTTCCCCTCGAGCCCCAGGCTGTGAAAATCGTGGATTATCAGCGGCACTTGAATTCGCGGTTTCGCAAAAAAACTCGCCAGGAAACACGCTTCATCGTTATTCACTCCACGGAATGCCGCTTGCCGAGCGCCTTAAGAACACTGTCCCGTGGCAAGGCGCGGCGCGGCCGATACATTACACTCGGGGGGCACACTCATTTCCTGATCGCCAGGAACGGAACTGACTATCGGATTCTCGATCCTAAATACTGGGCTAACCATGCTGGAGTTAGCATGTGGAAAGGCTTGGAGAATCTAAGTGACTACTCGATTGGCATCGAGTTGGAGGGATATCACAACATCTCTTTTTCGGAGCAACAATACCAGTCGCTAAGAAACTTGCTGGCTCGATTGCAGGGCCGTTATGGCATTCAGGATCAGGATGTGCTGGAGCACTACCGCGTTGCTTATGCTGCCCCTAATCGCTATCACAAGGTTAAGCAGCGAGGGCGAAAACTCGACCCGGGGCTCGACAATTTTGATCGTCTTCGGGCAGGCCTAAAACGAGAGTATCCAGAAGACCCGGATGTGATTGCTGGCCGCGTCAAAGGGACCCTGGGCTTTGCACGTGTGTTATAGTTTCGTTTTTTTGGTAGTACCCCACGAAGTCTACAGAGAAAGGCAGTCTGCATCATGTTTAAAGAGCGCTTATTTACCCCTGGGCCGACGCAATTATTGCCGGCAGTGCAAACTGCAATGGCTCAACCTATCGTCCACCATCGCACGGAGGAGTTTCGCAGCATCTTTAAGGAAGTCCTGGAAGGTCTTCGTTACCTTTACCACACGGAGAATGATGTCTTGTGTTTTACCTCATCCGGGAGTGGAGCCATGGAAGGGGCAGTAGTCAACCTTCTCAGCCCAGGAGACAAAGCATTGGTTGTGAGCGCCGGAAAATTCGGCGAGCGCTGGACCTCCTTGTGCAAGGCATTCGGCGCCAACACTCAGGTGATTTCCATTCCCTACGGTCAGGCAGCAGACCCCAGTCAGGTCGCATCCGCTTTGGAACAAAATCCTGATACCCGGGCCGTTTTCGTACAGTACTCAGAAAGCTCTACTGGAGCCAAACATGATGTGAAGGCTTTAGGTGAGATTGTTCATCAATATCCCAAAACCGCTCTAGTAGTCGATGCAATCACGGGATTGGGAGTGATGGAAATGCCGGTAGATCTATGGCACCTGGACGTCGTCATCGGTGGGTCACAAAAGGCGCTGATGCTTCCTCCGGGACTGGCTTTCGCCAGTGTCAGCCAAAAAGCCTGGGGATTGATGGAAGGCGTCAAGTCCAGCAAGTATTATTTCGACTATCATAAGGAGCGGAGGAATAATGCCAAGGGCGAGTCTTCCTACACTCCGGCCATTACTTTAATTGTGGCCGCACGCGAGGCTCTCAAGTACGTGCGCCAGATCGGTCGCGACGGACTGATCCAAAATGCCGGCTTGCTCGCTTCGATCACAAGAGCTGCGGCCAGAGCTTTGGAGCTGAAGCTTTTTGCAGAGAGTTCTCCCAGCGATGCGCTCACGGCCATTTGTGCCCCTGAAGGCATGGATTCTGGGCTAATCATCAAAGAATTCAAGAAGACTTTCGGGGCTACGCTTGCGAATGGCCAGGGAGAGATGAAGGGAAAGATTTTTCGAATCGCTCATTTGGGATACTACGACTTCACCGATACGGTTGCACTTATTGCATGCCTGGAAATAATCTTGAAGAAGCTGGGCACCCCAGTCGAGCTTGGAACCGGTGTTGTTGCAGCCCAGCAAGTGTTTCTGCAGAGACCATCATGAAGGAACTGTAAATGAACCACCGACGTAGGGTGCGTCCCGCTTTTTTTGAAACGCGCCGTCTGTAGCTTTACAGGAAACGGTACTTTGCCTTCGCTCACACTCCCTACGATCTGCGAGGGGAAGTAATTTGTTATTTTTGGTAGCCACGGTGAGCGTTTTTGGGCGAGCCGTGGGCTTTTCTTCTTGGTAACCAACAGCCCCACGGCTCGCCGAAAGCGCTCACCGTGGCTACCCTTGCGCACATGTTTGCAATTCTGCTAATAGCTTTTTTTGATCTTATTGAACTTATAATTTCTCATGACGAAAATTCTTGTCAGCGACAAACTATCCCAGCAGGGTGTTGAACTACTTCGGCAGGAGACCTCTTGGCAGGTGGACGTGAAAACCGGGCTGACTCCGGCACAGCTTTTGGAAGAAATACGCAATTACGATGGTTTACTGGTGCGCAGTAACACCAAGGTCACAGCCAAGGTGATTGAGGCCGGCAAAAATTTGAAAGTCATCGGGCGAGCGGGCACCGGTGTGGACAATATCGACTTGGAAGCTGCCACCAAGAAGGGAATCGTGGTGATGAACACCCCGGGAGGGAACAGCATCAGCGTGGCTGAGCACGCTGTGGGACTAATGCTTTCCTTGGCCCGCCACGTCCCGCAAGCCAGTCTTTCGACAAAAGAAGGAAAGTGGGACAAGAAGAGCTTTACCGGTTTTGAACTGAAAGAAAAAACCCTGGGTGTGGTGGGTTTTGGAAAAGTGGGATTGGAAGTAACCAAACGAGCGAAGGCGTTTCAGATGAATATCCTGGTCTACGATCCTTATGTTTCAGATCGCTTGGCTCAGGATCTCGGCGTCAAGCTGGTTTCGCTGGATCAGCTCTTCGCAGCTTCTGACATCATCACTTTGCATGTGCCGCTGGTGGAGGCAACCCGCAATCTGATTAATGTGAGGACTATCGCCAAAATGAAGCACGGAGTTCGGATCATCAACACCGCTCGGGGAGAACTGATCCATGAGCATGATTTGGCGGCTGCGCTAAACAGCGGCAAAGTTGCCGCCGCTGCGCTGGATGTTTTCAGCGTGGAACCTCCTTCAGCCGATAACCCTCTGCCAAAACATCCCAAAGTCATTGTCACACCTCACATCGCTGCCTCCACGACTGAGGCTCAGGAGGTGGTTGGAGTGGAGATTGCCGAACAGGTCCGGGGATTTTTGAAAGACGGGATTATTCGAAACGCTGTCAATTTCCCTTCCGTCTCCTTCGAAGAATATCAAAAGATTGGGCCTTTCCTGCAACTTGGCGAAAACCTCGGGGCTTTCATCTCGCAGATTTGCGAAGGCCGCCTGAATGAGGTGGGCATCCGTTACTATGGCGAAACGGTGGATATCAATACCAGCCTCATTGCCAACTCGATCCTCCTGGGAATCTTGAAACCGATCCTGGGCGAGAGTGTCAATCTGATCAATGCCAGGAAGAACTTGGAAGAAAGAGGGATCTTGTTGATTGAGTCTCGTAGCAATCGTGTTCGCAGCTATTCCAATCTAATCTCCGTGAGATTAAGAACGGATGTCCGGGAAGAATGGATAGAAGGGACCATCCTCTCCAAGGACAACATTCGCCTGGTCTCGGTGGACGGGATCGACATTGAGGCGCCTCTGCATGGAGCCATCCTGTTCATCCGAAACGACGACACTCCCGGGGTCATCGGTCAAATCGGCACTCTACTGGGAAATAATCAGATCAACATCGCCAACTTCGCACTGGGCCGCGGCGAAAACCATCATGCTGTCGGCGTGGTCAACGTGGACAGTGAGATCAGCGAAGATCTGCTGCGCCAGATCCGCGGCTCCTCCAGCGTTCGCTTCGCCCGGGTGGTGCAGTTGTAGTTCGTCAAAGTAATAACTCACCACAAAGACACAAAGGGCAAAAAGGAAGGGCAACTGTGGACACGCAAAGGAACTTCGATGTCCGGGTGCTTAAGTGGACTGTCTATGACCGAGCCGAAGTTTTCTTTGTGATCTTTGTGGTGGGTCTGATCTCAGACCATCTTCATGCACAACATCCTGAAAATCCTTAATTCCTACCAGGTTGCTCTGGATCTGGGTTGTGGCGGAGGAAGCTTCAATTATTCGACCTACTCTTGCCGGATCATAGGAATCGATATTTGGTTTAATACACCAGCGCTTAATCGCGATGGAAGTCGCATCCAGTATCTTCAGGCCAAAGCGGACGCGATTCCACTAGAGGATCACTCTGTGGACGCAGTGTTCTGCCACCACACACTGGAGCACTTCCCGAATTATCTCCAGACGCTGAAGGAAGTCGACCGTGTACTCAAAGCAGAAGGAGTACTATGGATTGCAGTACCCAACGGCTATAGCTTTGATGATGCTTTATACCGGCGGATCTTTCAGGGTGGGGGACATCTCAATCGATTCACGTTTGACGGGTTGGTAGAAAGCGTGCAAACCCACACAACTCTCAAATTGCAGCAATCCATCACCTTGTTCAGCGGGTTTGTCTATTTGAAAACTCCCCATCCGGATCAGAAGCCGCATTTTCCAATGTCTGCGCGCTTTCTTTTTTATGTTCCTGAACCCTTGAACCGGATGGCCATTCTTTTTATTAACACGATCACTCGACTGTTGGACAAGGTCAGGGGCTCACGCATCAGCCAGTATGGATGGGGGTTTATTTTTACCCGGGGGAAAGTTGTATTGGAAGCGTTGCCTTCGTATTTTAACGTGTGCTGGAAGTGTGGTTCAGGACACGGCGCCGGATACCTGAGGCAATTGGGACAATTGAGGTCGTTTATGGGGGTTCCATTCTTCGTTTGCCCCAGTTGTCAGGCAAGAAGCGTGTTCTTCAATCCCCCCGAGAGCTTGAGTTAGATCTGAGTAATTGATGAAGGGTCTCACTACTATGGCAATGGGTGCTGGACTCGCAAGTATTCTTCACGGTCTTCGTGGCTTGCTGAAACGGCGACATGATCAAGAAAATCATAAGGTGATCAACGAAGTTGATTACAAAACAAAAGTGGAACACGAAGTTTCATTCTTCAAGGCCTGTGAGAATGTCCATGATCTGCC
>JBGOVH010000604.1:0-2545 GCA_041478005.1 Terriglobia bacterium
GTCTTGTCGGACCGAATAAAGAACCAAAGCGAAAAGAGTGACCAGAAATAAGACGAACACCCCACCACAAACGATGATCCAAAAGAACAGCTTTGTTTGATCTTTAGTCATTGATAACCTACCCAAGTCAATATCACAAGAAAAAATCTTCGGAGGACTAACTCCTCGATGCTTAAGCCAAAGAGACTCATTGATTATGGAGATCGAACCCCTTGTGCAACGACATGCACCTCGTCGCCTCTCTCAGGATCTTTGAAGGATGCCTGATTTTGCATCTCCAGGCAAGGTTGGAAATTTTATCACATGCCCTTCAATACATTTTTAAACCCAATGAATCCTTCTTGATCTTCGGCAAATCCAAGAAAGAATTCAAATTTAGTCTTGCCACCAAGAGGCTGTCACCGTATAATTTTAAGCTTTTAGGTAGGTGTGCTGATTAGTACATAGATGAGGATTCAATCAATGAAATCTAATATTCATCCGAAATATGTTGGAGTTACGGTTTCTTGCGCCTGTGGAGAAACCTTTAAGACCCGATCCACCAAGGGGGACATTCGGCTGGAAATTTGCTCGAAATGTCACCCATTCTTTACGGGGAAGCAGAAATTGATCGATACAGCAGGACGGGTTGAGCGATTTAACAAGAGATATGCTGCCAACCCAAAAGAGGTTGTTGCCAAGTAACTCTTTCCCAGGAAAGGAGATTCGGCCTGGTTACCGATGACCTCCTGCAAAAAATTCTAAAGGGGAACACACACAATTTATGCTAAACCATTTGCTTTGGGGCGCTAAACTTTGGATTGCTAATTTCACCGTATTTCTCTTAAAAGCAGGTGAGGAGGTCCTGGTCGGAGGACAGGCAGTATTTGAAGGGGTCATGATGCGTTCTCCAAGATCTTATTCAATTGCAGTGAGAAGGCCAGATGGGACGGTTGCTCTAAAGAAGGACTACCTGGCCCGACCAGCCGATAGGAACGCGATTTGGGGGTGTCCTGTCATTCGTGGGGTTATGACCCTCGGACAAGCTTTTACTTTGGGGATTCGAGCGCTAAAATTTTCAACCGATCAAATCCTCAATGCCTTGGCTGAAAAGCAGGGAGATGACAGGCCCGGCGCCAGAAAAGAAATCGGGACTTGGGTGATGGCATTGAATATTGTGATTGCCCTCGGGTTTTTTGTCTTGCTGTTCAAGTTCCTTCCACTTCTCTTAGCCAGTTGGATGAAGGGGCACTTTTCCGTATTGAATAATCGATTCCTTTTCAGTTTCATCGATGGCGTCATTCGCCTTGTGATCTTTTTGCTATATATATTCCTGGTCTCAAGAATCCGTGATATCCGTCGTATCTTCGAGTATCATGGAGCTGAGCACAAAGTCGTTTTCACCTACGAAGCTGAAGAGCCGCTATGCGTGGAAAACGCGCGGAAGTATTCTACTTTACATCCTCGTTGCGGCACGAGCTTTCTCATGGTGGTCATGCTCATGAGTACCGTGGTCTACGCTTTCATTCCTTTTGATTCGTTCTCTTTGAGACTTCTGTCCAGGGTCGTGTTGATTCCTCTTATTGCAGGTTTGTCATATGAAATTATTCGTTTTGCCGCCTTGCGGAAGAATCTAATCTTGAATTGGATTACGATGCCAGGGCTATGGCTGCAGAAGGTCACTACGAAAGAGCCTGACGACAGCCAGTTGGAAATCGCTGTTATGGCTTTGGACGAAGCCTTGACCATGGAAAAGACAGCCCCGCAATTTTCCACCATCTAAATGTTAGAAAAACTAGAATCGTTCGAAATCAAATACGAAGAGATTACGCGGTTGATCAGTGATCCGGAGGTCTTGGCTGACCCCGCAAAATATCAGAAGCATGCCAAGATGCACAGTGATCTTCTGCCTGTTGTCGAGAAATACCGTGAATACAAGCAACTCAAGACAGGGATCGCTGATGCCAGACAAATGATCCAGGACGGTGCTAACGAAGAAGAGCTGAAGAAGCTGGCTCAAGAGGAATTGGCGCATCTGGAGAGTCAGCTGCAGAAGTGCGAGGAAGATCTCAAACACCTCCTTCTGCCCAAGGATCCAAATGATGAGAAGAATGTCCTGTTGGAGATCAGAGCAGGTACGGGAGGTGATGAAGCCTCCCTCTTTGCCCAGGATATTTTTCGAATGTATTCTCGCTTTGCTGAATCAAAGGGCTGGCGGATGGAGATCGTTTCCTCAAGTCCGTCCGGGGTAGGCGGTCTCAAGGAAGTCATCGCCATCATTGAAGGGAAAAAGGTCTACAGCAAGCTCAAGTACGAGAGCGGCGTTCACAGAGTTCAGCGTGTTCCGGCAACCGAGGCCAGTGGAAGAGTTCATACCTCTGCAATTACCGTCGCGGTATTACCTGAGGCAGACGACGTCGAGGTCGCAATTAGTGAAAAAGACTTGCGCATTGATACCTTTTGCTCTTCCGGCCCAGGAGGGCAGTCGGTCAATACCACCTATTCTGCCGTAAGAATCACCCATCTTCCCACAGGCTTGGTCGTCTCCTGCCAGGATGAAAAATCA
>JBGOVH010000156.1:0-6166 GCA_041478005.1 Terriglobia bacterium
CCTTATTGAATCTCTCCGAGGCGCTGGCAAAGTACTTTTCAGAAGATTCAACGGAGTGAATCTCCTCAAAGTATGGCCGGATTCTCTGTACCGCCTCTCCTTCGAACGTGCCAGTTTCGACGAATACCTCCAATGGCAGAAGTTGCTTTAGCAACTCAACTAATTGAGGATCGATTGAAAAGTGAACTGCCCCCATGATGATTTTCCTAGGCACATCAAATCACATTCAAAGAATATTCTAGAAGTCAGTTATTACAAATGATGGGGGAAGCATCGGCCACGCGTTCGGATTCGGCTCATTGAGAGGTTGCATCGTTGCTCTGCGATTTTGAGGACTCTGATCATTCGCCTTTGAAGGATTGCCCGTCGATGAGCTCAAACGTCTTGGAAGAAAAATAGACGCCACCCAAATGCCAAACCTTCTCGGGAACTTCCCGCATCCCAATTATCTTTGCAGGCACTCCAGCAACAATAGCAGACTCTGGAACATCTCTTGTAACAATAGCGCCTGCACCCACAATGGCATTGTTGCCTACAGTCAAAGGCCCAACGATTCTGGCACCATTCCCGATCCAACATCCTTTCCCAATGGTTAAAGGGCCTGAGAATGGCTCAAAGGTATCCTTGTCATGGCCACCGTTAACCAAGGTAACATCGGCGGCAAACATGCTGAAGGCCCCAATTACGACCGAACTGAAATTCCATACGCGTGCGCCAATTCCGATTGCCGCAAAATCTTCAATCGTGATATTTTCTTCTAAACCTGTTAGGCAGCGGAAACCGTAGTCAATCGCAACCCCTCTTCCAATATGAAGGCCCGCCTTTCTGAGCCACCAATTCTTCCGCCCCCATCCAGATGGTTCATGTTGCATAGGAGTCAATTGATCCGCTACCCATTTCAACATCTTTCGGGTCCTGGGTCTTGAAGCTTTAAAGAGGTGCATAGGAAATCAGTTTGATGGAATTAGTGCTGCATGAGTGTCGCTTGTATCCGGCTGCCCCCAGCACCTGAAGCCGTGAAAGAATTCGTGGGTCAGCGAGGAATGTCGTCTTAGATCGTCCCCCCTTGGAAAAGGGGGGACTTGAGGGGGGTAAGCGCCGTCGAATCAGCGCTTGGAACGGTCACCCGGTGTCCCCCCGTAGTCCACCTTTTCCAAGGGGGGACTCGTTCCAGGCGCTGCTCAATTTTTTCACACCTTCCCTCTCCCCATGGGAAAGGGGTGATCGAAGGCTGGATGAGGGTGCGACAGAATTAAAGACGCTGTGTAACGTACAGCCTGTCACTTAAGAAAACGACCTCCTTAGAGTACTTCCTTTATTTCCAGGAACCTTCCCTCGACAGGAACCCCAAACATCCCCAGAAAGGGGGCTCTATCCTTCTCGTAGTCCCACGAAATACTGAAAGGACCGAGCCAAGGCGTCTTCTCTTCACTTGAACCTCGATTGGGCATCATTCCAATATGCCCAAGGACCGCGCGAAAAGTATAGAGTCCAGCTTCGATTACTGCCTTCATCTTCAACTCGAAGAGAGAATAGCTTCCACTTCTTTGTGACGGCAATTCTATTCCTAATGTGTAAGTTCCAACTGAGCTGACCACCTGATCATAACGATTCTTGATAATGAGGACCAGATCCATTGGGAGTTCCGAATATTGCTGAATCAGAACCCAAAAGGTCAATTCCCGCCCCATAATTATTTTCATCGTGGGCCTGCCATTGGCATCCAGCAGGGCAACTCCCAGGATGCTGGCATGTTGTCCATCCAAAGCAGCTGCCGAATCGTTCATCCAACATGCAAGTTGCTTGAATGTCTGCACGCACTCTGATGGGGCCACGTCCGTTCCCAGATCATTCGAAACGTTCGCTCTGGTGCTTGGAGCGGTGCCTTCCATGAAATAGAGTTTGATCGCTTGGTGGCAGTGTCCATAGTAGACTAATTCTCCTTGGCGCAAATAACCCGCCTGCTGGCACAAATCCCTTACCGCGCCCATGTCGTGAGAAACGAAGAGAAGAGTGGTCCCATTGTCTCGTAACTGGTTCATCCGCTTTGCGCACTTTTGCTGAAAGAAGAAGTCGCCGACACTGAGCGCTTCATCAATTATCAAAATATCCGGTTCAATAACTGTTTGTACTGCAAACGCCAGTCTTACCATCATTCCGCTGGAATAGGTTTTTACGGGTTGATCAAGAAATTCTCCGATGTCGGCAAAAGCCGCAATCTCATCAAAACGTTCTTCAATCTGCCGCTTCGTCATCCCCAAGAGTGAACCGTTTAAATAGACATTTTCCCGCCCTGTAAATTCAGCATTGAATCCACTCCCCAGCTCCAGTAATGCAGCCACACACCCGTTTACAGAGACTTCACCCTGCGTAGGTGTAAGCGTTCCGGCGATAATTTGGAGCAGGGTGGATTTGCCGGAACCGTTTCGGCCGATGATCGCGACGGATTCTCCTCTCCTAATTTCAAATGAGACATCACGCAGCGCGCAAAATTCTCGGCGGCAATTTTTGGCCTTAAGATTAAAATGCTCTTTCAATGAATTAGGGAGCAGTGGGAGTTTTCCCAAGCCGTTGTAAAACTGTCTCAGCAAAGGGTCATGAGGCTTTGTATAGATAGGGTAGATCTTGCAGACGTTCCTGAGAGTGATGGCTACTTCAGAGGACATTGGCAAATCCATTCCTGGTTCTTTGAAACCACGCCAGACCAAACCAGGCCACCAGGGTTCCCGCCATGAAGCACAGCATTAACCCGAACCAGTTGGGAAGATGGCCATGGATGACAACACCGCGCATTTGTTCAATGATAAGAGCCAAAGGGTTCCATTCGAGATAGCCTCTAAATGATATTGGAACTGCAGACACAGGATAAAAGATGGGGGTCATAAACAACAATATTTGGACCGCCATGTTGACCACCTGACCCACATCTCGGACGAAAACGCCCAAGGATGACAGAAACCAGCTAATGCCAAGACAAAGTAGAACGAGTGGTATCAAGACAACGGGAAACAGCAGGAATGTCCAATGGAATGAATCGCCCAGAAACAAGTTGGCACCCAACAGAATAGCGAAGCTGACGAGGGCGTGGAATAGGGCAGTTCCCAGGGCCACATATGGCAACACCTCCAAAGGGAAGACCACCTTCTTGACAAAATTTGGGTTAGAAAGAATCAAGGACGGGGCTCGGTTGACCATTTCTGCAAAGAGGCTGAATACAATCAACCCCGCAAATACAACCAAAGCAAATTCAGCACGATTTTCCTTTCCTCCGGGCCACCGTGCCTTGAACACAACACTAAAGACAAAAGTATAAACCAGGAGCATAACGATGGGATTGAAAAAAGACCACAGCAATCCCAAAATAGAACCGCGATAGCGGCCCATCACCTCTCGCTTGCTCAACTGCCAAATCAATTCTCTATGCTCGTGAAGGCTCCTCCACAGAACCTTCGGATTCATCACATGGGGATTACGTCGCATAAATTTTGAAGGTCTTGTTGGAATTCTAACTGTCGACTATGAAGAATTACACTGGGTCGAAGTAGGATATAGGCACCAACCATCTATCGGTCTTTGCCCCCGCCATAGCGGGTCAAACGTCCAAAGTGCTGCTGCGGAGAAAATAGGCAGTCTTTGAGGAAACTGAGAATATATCGTGGTTTATGCCGATTGATCCATCCCCACCTAGCAAGGCTCCGAAAACAGAGTGAAAAACTTAAGGGGCTTTTGCGAAAGTAACCGTCATATTCTCCATCGGAAGCCTCCTCTAGTCGGTAGAGCCAATTAAACGGCACATAGCCAAAGTATTTTTTGACCACTTGAATGATTTCCAAAAGAGACTCTCGGCGTCTCGAAAGAGTCTTGTTGTTCAGGTGCATTCTTGAGAATGCCAATAACTCCGGCACATGTAGAAATTCCCACGAGGGTTTCTTCTTCTGGACTAACCCAAATCGAATCCACAGATCCAAATCTAGAGCATACTGTAAATGAGGGTCAAGATATCCTGCTTCCTCTAGAAGGGAGCGTCTGAAAAAGCAAGCCGGCTGGCAAATGAAACAATCAAATGCCAATCTCTCCCATTGATATTCAGAAGTAGGATATGGGTTGATGGAGCGTCCTTGCGTATCTACATGATGGGCATCCCCGTAAATCATCATCAGGTTCGGATTAGCCTCAAACAGATGCCCCACGACACTTAGCGCCCCTTGGCAATAAAGATCATCAGAATTAAGCCATGCCAAAATGCTCCCCTGACTTTGCCGAAAGCCCTTGTTGATTGCGTCTGCCTGCCCTCCATCCGGTTCGGATACCCAGCGAATCGCTGAACCAAAGCTGTTTAATACTGGAAGCGTGTTGTCTGTTGAGTTCCCATCCACAACCATGTACTCCAGCGACGGATACTCCTGAGTTATGACACTCTTGATCGTATCTTTGATATAGATGCCTTGATTGTAGGAGGGAGTGATGACAGAGATTTGCGGAAGCAACGCTAGACCCCCTCCCACCGGAGAACTGAGACATCCCATGACTGAGTGTTGTCAATCTCTTTCCGTGTGTCCATAGGGCACAAATTCTGCCGTTTCCCCCTGCGGCTTTTAGACTAAGGGAAACCGCTTCGCAGCAAAATCCACCAGGACATCCAAGGATTCTCCAATACTCAATTCGCCGGTTTCCAGCGTTATCTCTGGAGCGACAGGAGGTTCATAGGGGGCACTCACTCCGGTAAACGAGTCGATGATGCCCTGGCGGGCTTTGCGATAAAGTCCCTTGGGATCGCGCTTTTCACAGATCTCCAGGGAACACTTCAAAAAGACTTCAACGAAATGACCTTGCGGAAAGAGACTCCTCACTTTGTCCCGGTCGGCCAAATAAGGAGAAATAAACGCCGTGATGACAATGATGCCGGCATCAACCATCAATCTGGCCACTTCCCCGGCACGACGAATATTTTCCGTCCGGTCTTGAGGACTGAATCCCAAGTCGCGGTTCAGACCGTGTCGCAACCGGTCACCGTCCAAAACGTAACAGTGATAGTTCCTCTGGAACAGTGCGAATTCCAAAGCCTGGGCCAGAGTGGTCTTGCCGGAACCCGGGAGCCCCGTGAACCATAGAGCAAACGCTTTATGCCCATTGACCTGTTCACGCTGCTGCTGAGTGATTGGAGTCTCACCGGGATATGATAGATCTCCTGACCCGCTCATTCGTTGCCCGCTCTCATTTATGCTCTTCTGTCCGGTCGAACCTGAGTTGGGCGATTTGCTCAGAGATCAGCCCCAAGAGAAAGAAAAGGAATCCCGCAATGAAAAGCAGTGCGGACATATTGGTGAAAGCGTGTCTCGTATGATAGGTGTGGCCGTACCAACCCAACCCTAGAGAAAAAAACAGCCAGCTGAAAGGCAGAAATATCTTGAGTGGAGAGAAAAAAGTGGCAATCTTAAAAATAATCAACAGGAATCGTAGACCGTCGCTCGCCAACTTGATCTTGCTCTTCCCTGTGCGTTCGAGCTCCGTTATCGGTTCATACTTCAAACTGTGGCCAGCTCGGAGCAGAGAAAGTGTCAAGGTCGTCGGATAGGAAAAAGTGTTCGGGATCAAGTAGGTAAAGCGCTTGAGAACGCTTGCCTTGATAGCCCGAAAACCGGACGTCAAATCTCTGATGTAAAAATGAGTCACGTAGGATGCAAACAAATTATAGACTTGATTGGCCAGTGTCCGATGTACGTTCTGATATGCTCCGTTGGTGCGAGCCCCCACCACCATGTCAAATGGGCCAATCTGATCAATGAGTCTGGGAATATCTCGAGGATCATGCTGGCCATCACCATCCATCAATAAGACAATCTCACCGCAGGCATGGCGGATCCCGGTCTTAATGGCCGCTCCGTTCCCGATCTTGTAAGGATGAGAGATCACCTTTACTTCCGCCCCCGCAACTTGCTTTAAGGTGCTATCGGTAGAGCCATCGTCAACGATAATGATTTCCCAGGGTCTCCCAAGGGTTTTTAGAACCGTCGATACCTTTTCCAGCAAGCAGGCAATGCTCTCAGCCTCGTTGTGTACCGGGATGACGACGCTGACGCTGGCGCTCTGATAATCTTCGAAAATCAGCATCTTGGTGGCAAATTCGGCTGCAGAGGCCGGTAAGCTGTGGCTAGTCTTGAAATCG